>JAJZOE010000055.1 GCA_021829145.1 bacterium
AGATTTGGAAGGAGATAGCGTTATGAGCTTAGAAATCAAATTATATAACCCTTCACAATTAGATAGAGATGAATGGAAACAGTTGCAGTCACTACAGCGCGATGCCTTTGCAAGTGTTATTGATAAACCACAAGAAGATATAGATTTCCTAGTTCAGTGGGAAGACCCTAATAGGTTTTATGATGCCCACATTGACCCTAACTCAGAAGTTGGTAAGCGTTATAATCCAAATCAATCATATACCCGCCCTAGGGTAGCGGTTGCTACAGAATCTAGAGAACCAGTAGCTTTTGCCTACACTGCACATAATGTTTCAGGTTCTTCTTCAGTAGACAGATTCGTTAAAAGACTAAGCGTAGTTAAAAACTATCTTTGGCTGAGAGAATTTGCTGTTAAGCCAGGTCTACAAAGACAAGGAGTCGCAAAACAACTTGGTCGAGTTCTTCTAAATGATGCGATTGAACGTCAACCAGTTGCAGCTTATGCATGGCCAGATGAAATTGATTTCTTGCCAGACGTTTTAAGGCGATTAGGTTTTTCTGCAACAGGTGAGCGTCAAGTACTATTATTTGGCGAAAATAAACCATCAGTGAAGCAGGTACGCTACCAAGCTTCTTCAGTTCGTAACGTACTAAGCAGATTGTAGAAATGGGCGAGCTGAGGAAATCAGCTGAGCGTTACGCAATCGCAGGAGCAAGAGCAATTTTAGCTACTGTTGGATTGAAAAAAGTATTAGAACAAATAAAAGATACCCCTGGACGTCGTTCAGTAGCGTACAAAGCTGTGATAAAAAACAATAGATAAGTTTTCTACTCTCCAACACGGTCCATTGCATTTTGGTAATAACACACCGGGTAAAGGACGCCGGCAAATACTCGCTTGCAAGTAGTAACGACTAGAATTCAGTCATTGATTCAGCTAGTGTTTGAATTCGGTAAAAAAGTAAAGTCCTGCGGTCAATATATTCAAAAAAACAAAGGCTAGCATCCAGTCCAGTTTCGGGTCTTTAGTGATAGTTATATAGCATTTGGACAGGCTTTCATTCGCTGACATGTCCCAGAACATCCAGAGCCAGAAAGAAAAAATCGCCAGGGCAATAAGCCATAGTACTATCTGCATCGATTTAATTATAGCTGTAACTAAGCATAAAGTTTGTTGTAATTTAACTTTGCAGTTTTTCTTTTATTGAATTGTTCATTACCGGTTTTAAGTAAAACTGAAATGTTGAGTTCATAGGAGGAGAAGGTTATGGGTCATTCGCTACAAGAACTAGAGAAATGAGATAGTCAAAAGTTTAAGCAATGGGGTTATTCCAGATAGTGCAATGTTTTGCTCAAATTGATATATTATTGTACTAGTAGAGAATGTTATGAACAACAGAAGATTTGAGCAATCTTGCGAAACAATAATCGGTTCATTGGCCGGTAAAGATTGGGTGGGTGCAATGGAGTTGGCTGATGAATTCAGACGTGGCGCTAAGCTGTCTGGAACCGTTAGATTATTGGCTCGTATTGGCATAGATACCAGCTTGGCGGATTTTTATAGTACCGTTAACCTACTGGAAGATGCCGGTGTTATTGAACATATTGTAGATGAAAGCATGTTCCGATCCTATCGGCTCACAGCGAATGTGGCAGAAAACAGCAGAAGAGGCAGCTTAGTTATAAATTAAAAATCCTATGAACAAAATAAAAAAAACAATTAGCAGGGTCTGGTTGTTTATTAACACCCACGATGGCTGGCTTTCGCTATTCATCGCCCTGTGCGTTATTGGTTTCACGCTGTTGATCGGCTGGGACAATAATCGGCTAATTCCTCCCTTCCCGATTGCTCGTTTTCATTACCGCTCATCAAGCCCGCTTAACTTCATGTCCAACTGGGACGGCCCTAACTATATTGCTATTGCCAAGCATGGCTATATGAGCCTGTTTTATGCCAGCTTTTTCCCTCTCTACCCCCTGCTGATCAAGAGCGTGTCTTATGTATTGCGTTCATACCTCTACAGCGCGCTATTAATCTCCTGGTCGTGCTTGGTTGGGGCAATATACTTTTTTATTAAGGTTTTGCGCAATTTGGGCAGTCTTAAAGAAAAGGCGAGCGGACTAAAGCCGGCGATGTTCCTGATTCTCTTCCCAACAGCTGTTTTTCTGACCGCTACTTATACCGAATCGTTATTCGCCTTTATTACACTGCTGGCTGTATACCTTGTCCTTAAGAAGAATTACCTCTGGGTACCGATCTTAATGTTTCTGATATCCATTACTCACATAACAGGCGTATTCGTAGTTGTCTTAATAGCTATGATGCTCTGGGAGCAAAGAGCCAGAATAAGATTTATTATTTACGAATTAGCCGGGGGATTTATCGGACTAGTGGTATTTATGGCTTACCTTAAGGGACGGTTTAGCAATGCCTATGCATTTTTTAATTCACAAACAAAGGTTCATGGCTGGATGCTGCACAATTACATGAATTTAGTCAACAAAGTTTCACTGCTAAATATATTGCTAATAGTTTTAATTGTCGCCGCAGCTGTATATTACTGGCGCAGGAAAAGAAGCTTTGCCATATATTCCCTGTTCTTTCTGCTAATCCCGTTAGCCGGCAGACAATACGGAGGTTTTAACCGATATGTATTAATGGCCTTCCCGATACAGTTTATGCTGTTTGAATATTTTGAACGTAAAAAACTGGCCTACCCTTATGTACTGGCCCTGATGGCGGTTATCTGGACCTACACGGTCTTACAATATGCTGCTGGTTATATCGGCAGTTAGGTCGTGACCGTTTCTTTGCCCAGCTGATCTAACAATGATTCATATAGTAACTTAAAGGCTCGATGGTTCGCCCCTGTTTCGTCCATTTCATTCGGCAGATTGCGGACGCAGGATACTAATTCTTGTGAATCTTGAGGATTACGTCTATAAATACCTTCGAGCATAGCGCACATAGCTAACCTGGACTCATCATCATAACCCGGTGATCGACCCAGCATCTCGTCTTGAGTTCTACACATAATAACTTCGATTTTTTCTTGACTGCTCATTATTGGTATTGGTAATAATCTCCTTAATTTTTAATGTACTCCTCTAAGCAAGCCATTGCTAGGCCATTTTTTAAGGTTTTCTTGTAAACAAAACATCAAGCACTTTAGAATGTAAGCATGAGCCTGATCGACTTTATTATTTCATTGTCGCTCATTTCCATATCCGCCGGTCTGCTTGGATCACTTATCGGGCTGGGGGGCGGGGTTATTATCGTCCCTGTTCTGACCCTTATATACCACGTCGATATCCGGCTGGCGATTGGTGCTTCTATATTATCGGTAATAGCTACTTCTTCCGGGGCTGCCGTAACCTATGTAAGGGAAAAACTGACCAACCTAAGGGCCGGCATGTTTTTAGAGATCGCCACCACCATCGGTGCTATAACCGGAGCATATCTGACGACGATTATCGCCTCAAGGTCGTTATTTGTATTGTTTGCAATAATCCTCGCCTACTCCGCTTTGACAATATTGAGAAGAAGGAAGGATCCGGAAATACTCTTAAAGTCTGATGACAAACTGGCTAACTACCTTGACCTGCACGGTTCGTATTATGACGAGAATGAAAAGAGAACCGTTAAGTACAAGGTTCAAAACACCAAACTAGGGCTGGGCTTGATGTATGTCGCCGGTATAGTCTCCGCCTTGCTGGGTGTCGGTTCTGGTGCCCTGAAAGTTCCGGCAATGGACGCTGCTATGCACATGCCGATGAAAGCATCGGCTGCTACCAGTGATTTTATGATCGGGGTGACGGCGGCCGCCAGTGCCGGAGCATACTTCGTCCGGGGAGAAATTAACCCTTTGATTGCCGGACCGGTCGTAATAGGGGTGCTGATTGGCGCCATAGCCGGATCAAGAATACTAAATAAGATATCGTCGAATTTGATCAAGTTTATTTTTGTGGCAGTGTTGGTCGTAGTTGCAATTGAAATGCTGCAGAGAGGCTTGTCATGACCAGATATGATGACAAACAAAAACACTTTTACGCCCTAATCAGCTTGGTTCTGCAGATCGGCGTAATCGCCAGTGCGGTGCTTATTGTGATCGGGCTTGTGCTGTATTTCAGTCAGGCACGTAGTGGTGATTACCATCAGTTTGTCAGACCGGACTACTCTTTCCCGCACTCATTCGGCTCGATTAAATCGGGCCTGCATAGGTCTGGAGGTCTGGCTTATATAACGGCTGGGCTGCTTGTACTAATACTCACGCCCATTTTAAGGGTAGCAACTTCGATTCTGTTGTTTATATCCAAAAAAGATAAGCCGATGGCTTATGTTACTATCAGTGTTCTGATTATCCTGATTGGCTCGTTTCTGCTTGGCTACTTCGTTAAGTAGCTATTTTCCTAGCAAGGTGTTGCGCTTTTCCTCAAATTCTTTTTGATCAATTTCCCCATTCACATATCGCTTTTTTAGTGTTTCCATTGCCTCGTCGTGTCCTGGCTTTTGGTTTCTGGTACCGAAAGCACGTACCAGCAGTAATGCCACAATAACCACCACAATAAACAGAATGACCATAGAAGCCGCAGCCCAGGCTGCGAAGCCGTTTCCGTTGCCATAGCCTCCCCATTGATACATCATATTATTCTCCTTGTCATATATTTAGACCTCTGTTTTTGACCTGACTGCTTCCTTTAAAGGGCCGCCTTCTTTTCGATACTTCTTGAAATACCAATCGATCAAGTAGTAGCCAGCAAACGCTCCGATAATCCCGAAGGCCCAGCCACCGCCGATATCCAGCGGCGAATGAACCTTAGCAAGTACTCTCGCCACCCCGATAATAACCGTAAATACCAGCATGCCTGTGGCATACTTTTTGTTGAAGAAGTATGCAATAGCGGTCAGCGTGCCTGTAAGCAGAGCGTGATCGGACGGGAAACCATTATCTGCCGCATGGGCAAACAACGGCTTAACGTGTTCTGTTACAAACGGCCGGGGGTCATAGTATAACTTACTGGCAATGCGGGACAGTATAAATGCGATAATGCCGGCCAATACTACAGAAGCAGCGAACCTTAGGCGATTGTCTTTTGGTTCTTTATACCAAGCTATTAGCAGAATTAGTATTACGACGATAAATAGGTACTGAGCACAAAATACGATAACACTATCCATGATTTTCCTTTCTAGTTTTACTCATACATATTATAAAGCTTGTGCGGGAATTCCCAAGCGACACTCAGCTAAGTTTTTCAGTTCCCCTTCAAAATGATATGAGTGTTTATTGAATAAGTTAAATATGCACAAGCATCTTGGTCATAAACTATCGTCCATGTAATATTTATTATAAAATGCAGGTAGCTATGG
>JAJZOE010000067.1 GCA_021829145.1 bacterium
GGGATAAGTGCCGAGAGTACAATATTGTTTCATATAATGCAAGTATTTTTTATAACTATTTTTACCTTTTGCTTAAACCTTTTTAGTTTGCCCGGCTAAGACAGAGCAACCGATTACCGATGTTAGCGCTTTTATAAATCACAAGAAATTAACTATATTCGGTTAGATTGATAAATGTTAAATTTTTATTAATCTTTATCTTGCTTCAACCGTTAACTGTCTGATGATCATTAAGGCAGAAAATAAAGCGCTACAAAGCAGTAGTTACAGTTTGGATAAATTTTAGCCAGATCAGTTTCTTGTCCAATTCACCGGCCTCTTTGAGCCGATGCGGTAAATTAGAAGTTATCTAATTGTCAATCTTAAGCTCTTATTTACTAGCTATCATCGACAAATCCTAGCATAACGGGGTCTACTCGTATCTTGCTTGTAAAGTATCTCAGGACAATTTCACTCTTGGATGGTGCTGCCACTGAATAATATATAGACACTCACACCCACCCATATCAGTCGCATACTAGTTATTTTCGCTGCTAAAGGATAGAGGGCAAGCAAAGCTAGGCGGCTATAAGCTGGATTACCCTTTAGTTGTGTGTTCTTTATGGTATTCCTTAACTGGGACTGTCAATTTAACTTCTTTACCTTGTATTCCCATTTGCTCAAGGAAGCCTTGAAGCATTTTGGTCGGTAGACCAACCACATTATCGTAGTCCCCTTTAATATATTCGACCATGCTAGTGGCACTTTGAATGTTATATGACCCTGCCCAATCCATTGAATCTCCCTGGGAAACATAGGTTTCTATGAGCTGGTGATTATAACGCTTAAGTTTAACGATTGTTTTCTTTGTGCCAATAAATTGCAGTTTGTCCTCTATTCTTAAAACGGCAACGGCAGTGATAACTTCATGCTCTTTGCCATTGAGCAATTTCAGCATTTTTATTGCGTCGATAACGTCTTTAGGCTTACCTAGTTTACGCAAGCCGAGGGACACGATTGTGTCCGCGTCAATTACGATACTGTCGGGATACCGCCAGGCAACCGATAGGGCCTTACCATATGCTAAGTCTCTCGCAACATCTTCGGCCGTTTTGCGATTGTCCAGATCCTCATAAATAAGGCTGGGGATAACATCAAACTTTAGCCCCATAAGGGTCAATAGTTTTTTTCTTGAGGCGGAAGAACTGGCCAGTATTATTCTGCTTTGCATTATGCATTAAATCTAACTTAATAAAATAGAACCTTTCAGTATGATATTTCCATATAATTGAGCGTAGGTTAAACGGAGGATTTGTTGATGCTAGCTAACGAATTAATGATTGATGCCTACGGGCGGATAAAAGACGTTGTTCACAGTACTGTTAAAGGACTAGATAAAGAACAGCTAACAAAACGTATTGATCATAACGCCAATACCATTGCTTGGTTAATCTGGCATTTGGCCAGAGTTCAAGACGATCATATCGCCGCTATGGCCGAAACCGAACAAATTTGGCATAAAGGCTGGAGCGATAAATTTAATCTTCCTTTCAATCACGATGAAACGGGATACGGACAAAGTCCGGATGAGGTTGGGCAGGTTAAGGTGACTAGCGAACAGCTTCTAGGATATTATGATGAAGTTCACGAAGCGACAATAAGTTATTTAAAGCACCTTAAAGAGGAAGATTACCAAAAAGTTGTTGATAACCGCTGGCAACCACCGGTGACATTGGCCGTCAGGTTAGTAAGCGTCTTATCGGATGATCTGCAACATGTTGGACAGGCAGCTTATGTCCGTGGTCTTATTGATTAGTTAATAAGTTAGCTACCTTTGATACGACTGGTGCAAACAGGGCGGATTTTATCCCATATTGCTTGCTGAAGCGACTCTGCAGCAACAACCTCTTCAGATAATTTCACTCCTAACTCTGCTTCCGTCGGAAGTAGATCGGGGTAAGAGTTGACATTAATTGCCTCTAATTCAACTGGCGTCTTCTCTACCCCTGACAATAAAATTGTACTCATTCCAATGTTATACTGCTAAGCTGGATACTTGTCTACAGTCTGTCTCGGTCATGCTTAACCTTTGTTATACTTTCAGTTAAATGAGTAGTTCTGCACCAGCTAAACCCATTACAGTAACTAACAAGCTGCTAGCCATGAAGTTCCTGAGCGAATTTATTCTAATCTACCCGATAATTCCAATTATGTATGAACAAAGGGGCCATGTAAGCAGCGAAGGCATAGGTATTATATTTGGATTGGGGTTGGCACTGTCAGTAGTGTTGGAAATTCCGACCGGCATAATCGCTGATAAACTATCGAGGAAGTATGTCCTTTTGTTTTCTCTGTTTTTAAAGGTCTTAGCATTGTTTACTTGGATTACCATGCCTTACTTTACAGGTTACTTGTTGGCAGCAACCTTATTTGCCTTAAGTGAAGCTTTTGAATCCGGCACTTTGCAAGCTTATTTATATGGTGCGCTAGACAGTGATAATAAACGAAACTTTGCTAAGTACTGGTCGCGGGTAAGCGCCATGATTATGTTTTCATACACCATGGCTTACATATTCACCACCATTTTAGGAATTAATTACTCGCTATTACTTATTTTAAGTATCGTTCCCTGTCTGCTAGCCTTGCTTGTCGGTTTAAGCCTACCTCTAGATAAAGTGGCTGCCACTAGTATTGAAGTTAAGCCAAAAGTGTTGGCTAGCGCAGTTTCCCACATTAAAGACTCGCCACAACTATTTAAGTTAATAGTCGGCGGAGTTGTAATAGTTGCACTTGCAGAAGTAATGATTGAGTACTCTTCACTTTACTACCATCAAGTCGGCGTAGGCGTGCGCTTCATACCTCTTATTATGGCTGGCGGTAATATTTTGGGGGCCATTTCATTCTGGAGTCTGCACCACTGGAATAAGACATTAAATAAATGGCAACTTCCTCTTTTATCACTCTTCTGCCTATTCTTTGCCTTAACTTTCTTTGGGGGAACGATTGCTGCAGTTGCCGGCGCATTGTTATTCACTCGTTATATTCGCCTACTCCAGGTCCAATACGAGTCAACAATCCAGCACCTGGCAAATGATCAAGCCCGGGCTACTATTTCATCAATAGGGAGCTTTGGGTCAGCGTTCCTTGGGGGAGTAATAATGATACTGGTAGGATTGTTGGCCATTAACAATAGTGTAGTTCGGCCAATAAGGATATTCCTGATAGGCGGTGCTTTAATTTACTTCGTCATTCAACTAGGCAATAAATATAAATCTAATCACCTGTCTGCAATTGATGCTGCTGATCCGTTCGATAAACCTATTTAAACCTAACCTCTTCTACGGACAACTAGATTCCTTAGGTCGGACCATTCATCTTGCCACTCTTTGTCTAGAGATTCAAATTCTTCATCGGCAATTTTTTCCCAATTCTTGCGTGTCATAGCTTATCCTTTAACTTAACCCCTATAAGATTACTATTAGAAGCATTGGCTATCTGTATTTTATCTTATACACAGGCATAAAATGCAGCGACTGTCACGTCGCTAAATCACTGATGATTAACTATGCCTTAGCCTGGTCATAAGCTTGATATTCGCAATATACTTACTGGCTTCGAGAGACGGGTGATTTATAAGATAATTCATGTGCTTATCAACAAAAGGGATGCGGTTGTCCGGATAGAGCACACTGTTAGAGCTATAGCTTGGAGCAGTATTATACAGACTACTAGCATCCAATCTCTGGAGCTCTCGCTTTACTTCTCTGCCTTCATTGGTCTCAAAGAAAGATTTTCTCGTCTTTAGCAGAGCCATATTAAACTTCCGCCTTTATTTGCTTAGGTTTTTTGATTTCCTTGCGCCCTTTATCTTTGGACATAGTTTCCTCTTTTATCGATAGTTAATAAAAACCCCTTGGCTGTGGTCCTTGGGTTTACTTAGCTTCAGGATGATCTGGCGATGTTCCTTCAGTTGGAGTTGCCTCAATTTCCTCCGGTTTGTTATCGGTCATTATGTACTGAGAGCTATGGACCATTTGCTGTCTTGTTATTTTCTTGATCGCTTTCAATATAGGCATTTCTATACGCTTTCTTATAAAGTTGGTGCTAGTACAACGACAATCTTTTCGTCAGCTCCTGGCTAGACATTTAGTGTTGAGGTCGTCTATTCACCTTTTAGTATACGCCGAATTTTGACATTAATCTAATCTCATATTAAAACATATATTGTTGAAGGTCGTAATTAAGCACAGTTATTGTTAACGATTTACCGTATGCGACGGTCTGCTCCAACATATAGAACTATATAAAGCCATGCCGAAGTTAAAAACCCTACGGCCATTACGAAAGACCATGTGCCCTGGTTCGTAAGTATAGTTAGGACTCCTGCAGAAAAAGTAACAGAAATTGCAACTACTGACCACCATGCCCATTTGTTCTGTTCCTTTAAGGCAATATAGATGCTTCCTTCCAATAGTCCGATAGCATTTACAATATGCGCAATTAGTACGGTGTTATAAACAGCATGTTCGGCTCCGCCCCTATTATTTCCCAATAAGTTGAGAATCATACCGAGCATAAATTGAAGTGCCAGCATCCAGAGTTGTCCGAAGACTCGACGGCGAAATTTCCTTGGAGAAAAAGCAGCAAGCCCCATAACTACCATTCTATCGTAGAAGATAATATAGCAAGCACCATGACTTCAAAGGCTAAATAAATAGAGACCGGTCATGGAACACGGTCTCGTATTTTGGGTGCATGATCTGGTTGCGGGGGCAGGACTCGAACCGGACATTTCAACCACCTATTTTGCATATATCTACTGTAAAGTTACTTACTTTACGCGAAAGTTTGCTGCAATCATCCACTTTTCACGCATTCTAAATGCTGGAATAGTGCCACGTTTTGCCTTATTGGCTGCAATATTTCCAGGTACGCCGTTTGTCTTAGCCCAATCAGATACAGAAATGATTTTTGGTGCCGACAAGAGAGCAATTCGCTTATAGAGCGACTCGATCAACAAACTAGCAAATAGTTCCGTAAAATCATCGTATCTTCCATTCATACGATAAGCATCGAAAGCTGGATAATAATCGGTACGTTTGCCCTTGTTCGGAATGATTATAGGTGGGTATTTTAGCTTCATTAATTGCTGATTTACGATGACACGTCCTATCCGACCATTGCCGTCATTAAAAGGGTGGATGGTTTCAAACTCAGCGTGAAACCAAGCAATTCTATCCAGAAAATATCGATTATCCGGTTCGCTATAATCTTTTAACAATTTATCCATTAGTCCGGAAACGAAATCAGGGTTAGCCCCTACATGCACACCAATTCGACCCTTACTCTT
>JAJZOE010000018.1 GCA_021829145.1 bacterium
AAAATGGCAGCTGAAACAGTTAGAGAGTAGAAATTTCCTATTACCAGTAATATTCCGGCTAATGAGTAGATGAATAATTTGCGCATAAACATTAGCTTTATTATAAATCAGCTGAGATCATTTTTATATGGGTACCAATCAACAGGTTACTCTTACCTTGAAGAAGTGCCGAATGTACTTGATTATGCTTTAAGAATATTGATGCATCTTTTGACCCTAATATAACGGCGCATGAGGCGAACACATCCGCTCTCATGGCTGACCTATCAACCACTGTAGCTAGTAAGAGGTCCGTCTTCGCGGGCATTAATGTTCTTGGATCAATTAAGTGATGCCACGGTTTGCCATTTTTAACGCCATTTCGGGCTAAAGTTCCTGATGAGGCAATCGAATAGCTAGCTCCATCTGTCTCAGCCTGGGCAATGTCACTCTCAGGTTTTAATGCATCTTGAATGGCAGTAACCCATGGCGTGCCGTTATCGTTAGCTCCACCAAGAGTTATGTCTCCTCCAAGTGAAATCCAATAGCCGCTGACTTTACGCCTTATTTTCTGTGCCAGTTTATCCGCAAGGTATCCTTTGCCTATTCCGCCAAGGTCGATAGCAGAATCTTTTGGAATACTAACCCAATCTTTGCCTATTTCCAGCTTTTCCGCTGGCATGACTTTTCTGTGCGTGTAAAGCTCGGTTTGATCTTGCTCGTAACCTTTAACCAGTGAATGATCGTAACCGGACATCTGCAGCGCAGGTAAAATAAATGGATTATAAATGCCACCAGTCTCAGCTGCCATTTTTTTAGCTGTCTTCAGGATGTCAATAAGCTGTGGGCTAACTGGTAGTTTAATACCGGCGTTTCGGTTTAGTTTGGACAGCTCACTGCCAGGTAGGAAACGGCTGAATCGTTTTTCAAAATTAAATATATCGGTCCAGAGTTCTTTGAATATATTTAATATTACCTCCTCGCTTAGATCACCGATAATACTTATCTGTGCTAATGATCCGAGAGCTTTTTGTTCCTGGTAATAGTGCATGTTTACGGAATCGATGATGTTGTCCGTGGAGCAGGTGCGCTGTAGATAGGCGCGAATGTGGGCGGAGGCGTATTTACAGTTATTGGCGTGCTTGAGGCGCTCGATGACTTAGTAGTAGTTGGTGCGGTAATAACCGAAGGTGATGGCGGTATAGCGTTGACTAACTGGTCCAACTGTTTTTGCCGTGCATTAGTTACCAAAAAAGGTGAGTTTTTGGTCGGAGCAGTATTTGTTATTGGCGGTAAAGCCTTGAGCAAGTCGCTTTCCATAATAACAAAGCTGCCTAGTATGACGCCGATGGCGCCCATGGCATAGACATTGGCTGGCCAGCTTCTTAATATACTGGTTTGCTTTGGCGATGATTGAGTGAAGGCTTCAGTTAAAATACGTTCCTTATTTACGCCTTTTTTCATTACCGTTGCCGCCATTGCAGCCATGAATCCTGGTGGTCCGCAAACGAAAAATTTTTTTTCGGTATAATCATTTTTTGTTACTTTGTCGAGCAGTTCATCGGATAACCTTCCGGTTGCCACGTTGTTTTCAGGAATCTTATCTGCCGGACCGTCACCAATAACAAAAATAGTATGCAAATTAGGATGGTTCTTGTTTATCTCCAGCAGTTCTTCTTTAAAAGGAATATCCTCCTGGTTTGCACAGCTATAAAGTAAAGTAACCTGATTGTCGGCATTTAACTTATCTAAATGCCTCATCATACTCATAAACGGAGTTATGCCGATGCCTCCGGCCATAAATACGGCATTCTTGTCTTTAGGTAGATCAAATACAAATCCGCCAAACGGACCGGTCACATTCACCAGATCATCTTTTTCTAGTTTGCTGACTGCTGTCGTAAAACGACCGCGGACACGCATACTGAATTGTAATATGTCCTGATCGGTCGGTCCGGACACTATTGAGAAACAGCGGGTAGGTGATTTTTTGCCTTGATGTTCAAAATTTATGGCTGAATATTGTCCCGGTTGAAAGGACAAAGGCCGTTCCCCTTCGTCTCTTCGTAAAGTTAGTAGTAATGTGGAAGGAGTTATTTTTTTACTTTCTTCAACTAAGTATGTAAGCATTACCATAAAATTATAACAAAAATTGGATTTTGTAAGTTTGCAATCTCCTACCCCTGGTGCTATCATTCATTTTTGTGATTTTAATCATAAAAGTCAGCCAATAACGTAGATCCAGGAGATATTTAAGAGTGTCAAAAAACGAGTTAATTATGAACCCATTTAAGTTAGAAGAGATCACTCAGCAGACATTATCAATCGGTCGGGGTTCAATTGAACCGGCGACCCATGTTGCCGACGGCGAGTATGGCTGGCAGCTAGTTGAATATTTAGAGTCGGTGTTAATGAATGATGACAGCTTATACAAACAGTTGCCGTTAAACATTCCCGTTCATTGTGCTGATGGCAGAACTAGGTGGCTTAAAGGAGGTAGTGCGATTGGGGGTACATTTAGTTCGGTCATAGCCGATGCATTAGGGCCGAAGCAATTCTATGAAACCGGTATTGGCGCCAAGGAACATGCGCTAAATGTTTATTCGAGAATCAAAGAGTTAGGCTTTAAAGTAGGTGGTCATGACGCCGAAAATGTAACCGGGAGTGCATGTGGCTGTGGTGGCGAGGACAAACTTGATGACCCTTACGAGTTGTCTATCTTAGGTTTTTTAAGCCAGGCGGGAGACGAAGTCCGAAATATGCTGGAAAGCCTGAAAAACTCACATAATGGACAGAGTCTGGGCATTCAAATAAATGAGCGTATCCATGAATTAATTATTAACAATGCTGCATCATTGCATGAGCGGGTTTTTAACGAAAACAAGTATTTTAGCGGCGGCAAAGACTTACGTGATGCATTTGTCGAAATAGAAAATCAAAACGCGATTGAAACACTGAAAGGTTCACATAAAGAAGTGGCTGTTTTATTAGATTTTCGAAACGATATTGTTCTTGATCGATCAAAACTTGCTCAACGTTTTGATGGCGAAGTTCAGGCATTTTATGTCAACATTGCTAGTCTAAAATTTGCTGCAGACAAACTATATTATGATAAAGAAAATGCCGACTTAGCATTTACCGCTTCCTTGTATTACAACATCGCTGCAACAGCGGTATTAGCCGGTCCTTCACTAAGCATATTAACGCGTGTCTAAAGATGCTTATGCTACTACCTCTTTACAATTCCTGTGGATGCAGGTACGCTAAGGACTATAACTAAAGGAGGTTCCAAAAATGTTTGGAAGACAGAAGGTGGCTACACTCGTAGCAGAGTTCCTAGGCACCGGCATCCTAACGCTGGTATTCCTAAGCGTCCAGCGTTCATCAATAGGTGTGCCATATTTCATCGCCATAGCGGCAGGAGCAGCAGTTGCTGTAGCAACATTCTACTTCGCCAATATTTCAGGCGCGCAACTTAACCCGGCAGTAACAATCGCATTGATGTCTGCACGTAGGCTTAGTGTGCTTATTGGTGCGGTAACTGTTATTGCTCAAATGCTCGGCGGCTGGGCGGCTTACGGTATTTACCACTACTTTGTTTCAAGCACATTGAATTCGATTGGCGGTCACTTCAGTGCCCGTGTACTTTTAGCAGAAGCAGTCGGAGCACTAATTATTGGTCTGGCTTATGGTGCAGCCTACTACAGAAGGCTTGAAGGCACTAACCGTGCGTTATTAGTTGGAGGTTCATATACTTTAGCTATTATCGTTGCAGCAGCTGTAGGTATAGGTATTGTTAACCCGGCTGTAGCTGTTGGCGTTAGAGCTTTTGCTTTTGCCGGCAGTATGGGATGGGGCACATATCTGCTCGGTCCGATTCTTGGCGCAGTGATTGGTCTTAACCTTTACTGGTTATTATTTTCACCATCCGTTGAGGAAGAATTGGTTGGTGAAACAGTAGTTGCTGTTGAAACAATAGTACCTACTACTTCAACTAGCAGTCGTTCAAATCGATCAGCCAGTGCAAAAAGCAGGAAGACTACTACCGCAAAGAAGACTCCTTCTAAGAAGAAGACTACGAGCAGTAGGAAACGATAAAAAATAAATAGAAGCTTAGGATAGCTGCCCCCAAAAAATGGGGGCAGTTTTTTATTTATTATTTATTATGTCTGCTTCAAATTGCCTGATACCTTTTAGGCTGTTGGGATACTTATTGCAATCTGGAAAATCTAAAGCCATTATTTTTTTCCAGACAGCAACAATCAACTTGTTTAGCAGCTCGGCTTCGTCTTGTTCGAAGCTAAGAGAAATATTTTTAATTTTGTTATCATCCTTGTCCGGCTCGATAAACTGAATGGTGGCCCCCTCTACTGTGTAGCCTTTAAATTTGGGCGATAACTCAACCAATAGTTTATAAAAATAAAGCTGTCGTTTGTGATGGAAAGGCTTGATGCCCGAACCCCAGCTACTGTAACTTTGTCCGGTTTTAAAGTCGATAATATGTAGTGTTTTATTTTTACGGTTAACAATCAGTCGGTCGATCTCTCCTACTAGCTTAGTTTCGTTTATATTAGCTTCAAATGATTCCTCACTGAAATCCTCAGGATTGTTAATAATAGTAGTTTGTTTAAAGTAATCGTTAAGTGCCTGAGAGCCTCTTTTAAGCTGTTGTTCATAATCTAGCGAGCCTAAACGTTGCTTTTTCAGACGACTATCAAATTCGTTGATAACTTTGTTAATATTCGGAATCTTTTTGGAGATAATGGTTTGTTTAAATTGCCAGTCCAAAGTGCCATGAATTGCACTGCCGAACTGACTGTAAAGCGACGGTGCAGTTGGAAACCGCAGTATATGATCAAGATAAAATTGACCGGGTCCGCCGCGTGATATATCACTGAATGCATTTAGCTTAGTTGCGCTTAACTTGAAGAGTTTTAACTGCTCTTTAAGTAGAGCCCGTCTTTCGGGACGAGATAAATCTAAATGGATGTTAAACCAAGCTGGTTTAATCAGTTCAATATCCATATTTGGCAGCTTCGGCTTTGTTACAATCTGGCTTTTGGCCGGCAGAAATGGGCTGATTAGGTGTCCGTTCTGCTCATATTCTTCTAAGTAACGAAGAGCCGTAGTCTCTTTGCCGGATAAATCACTTAGATAGCCGACCATGAATAATTTTTCCTTGGCTCTGGATACGGCTACGAATAATAAGCGTAGTCTTTCGTCATCGCTTGCACGGTCTAATCTTACTTGCTTGAGATTTGGCGGCAAAGAGATATGAGAAGATTGTCCACGGGCTGAACTGCCCCATGCTGAATCAATTAAATCGATCAAGAATACGGTTTTAAACTCTCTTCCCTTTGCAGCGTAAGCTGTCATAAGATTGATGGCTTCGGCGCTTTCCTGGAACGGACTGGTGTCAACTATTTTTAAACCAGCACTATTGTAAGAGTCAATAAATTTTATTAGTTCTTCAATATTAAGACCGTCTTCACTGCTTGCTTTTGCCCGCGACCTTAGAATAGATAAGTGCCCCAGCAAGCGCCATTCATTGGCTGCGATAGTTTCTGACTGCTTACCTAGTTCATTAAAGTGGCGCTCATAAAACGGGCTTTGATAATCTTTAATATCTGTTTCATTTAGCTCCAACGCACTACTGCCAACCAGGTAATTCAATATTAGCTCGAAAGATGTAAACGCGGCTATTTGTGATAGGCGGATAAAGAATAAAGCAATATGTCGAGTCCTAGGGGCGTTAATAACAATCTCGCTCCATGACTTGTTGCTGTTTCTTGCCTGCCATGATATTTCCCAAAGTAAACTGGCCGGCAGTTGCCAGTAGCTGTAGCTGAGAACCATCGGCCAAAGCGCATTGGCTTCTGCTTCCCTGCCATGGCTTAAGGCTATTACTAATCTGGCGGCATTTAATATTTCATTAATTAGATCGTCTTCTAAGATATTATCTTTTTGTTCATAGCTGATTGCCACGCCTTGAGCGTGTAGGTAGGGGATTAATTCGATCAGTTGTGAGTGTTTAGGCGCCAGTACGGCTATTTCTTCGGCTTTAGTGCCGCTGCTTATTTCATTTTTAATTTTCTCAGCCGTCCAAGCTAAGTGTTCCGTAAGAAGCGGCAAGCTGGTTCTGCTTATTTCCTCGTTGGTGGTTGAAGCTTCAGCGACAAGTTCTTTAGGAGCTAAGTTTAAGCCTTCTTTGATTTGGCTTCTAATGGCTGTGCTGAGTGAAACTATGCTAGGAGTTGATCGGTAGTTAACCTTTAAGTTAATAAGTTCAACATTGCTATAGGTAGTGAAAAACCGTTGCATATGCGAATAATGCGCGCCCTGGAAGCTATAAATCGCCTGATCGTCGTCACCTACCGCTAAAATATTTGGTCGGTTTTCATTAATCGGATTGTCAGCCAATAGTTCAACTAGCTTTAGCTGAGCTTCGTTCGTGTCCTGGAATTCATCAAGCAGTATGTAGAGGTACCTTTCCTGCAGGGTATACTTAAGATCCGGGTTAGTTTGTAGCCCGTTGATAGCGAACATAATCATGTCATCGTAATCATATAACCCCTGGTCTTTAAGTGCTTGGTTGTAGAGCGAAAATATTTCGGCCGCAGCCCTTTGCCGGTTAATTACTTTCTTGCTCTTAATAGTAAACAGGCCCTGGTTATCGTTTTCCAGCCAATTTGCTTTCCATTTACTAAGCAAGGTCATTTTCTTTGTTTCTTCGGCAGAGGTAATGGCGGCGGATAATTCTTCTAGCCAGAGATCTTTTAATGAAGTTACATCTTCAATCTTGTATTCTGTCAGTCTTTCACTTTCTTCTAGAATCGACTGAAAACCGGTTATTTGCTTAAGGCTGATTTTTTCTTTAGGTTTAATATAGGAGTTGATAATCGGCGTTACTTCCGTCATAAACCTCTCGTTAGAATCGCAAATACTCCGTAGCTTATCGGGTGTAATTAGCGCCCGCTTATAGCCGCTAATAAGTTCTTTTAAATCAGAGACAAAGAATTCGGACTTGAGAGGATTGGAATAATCCAGATTATCCAAAATACTTCTTAACAACTGATCCAAACTAAGATCGTCAGCCGGTTGTATATCCTGATTTAAATAGTTTCTTATTAAATCACTGCCAAAGCCGTGATAAGTTGAAACAGTTACGTCATACGCCGACATACCAATCAGATGGGCTAGTCTTTGCTGCATGTTGCGGGCTGCAGCTTCACTAAAAGTCAGACAGAGAATGTTTTCCGGTGCGCTGTCAGTAGCTTCCAGAATGTGGCCGATTCTGGTTGATAATAGTTGGGTTTTACCTGTTCCTGGCCCGGCAATAACCAGTATCGGACCGTCGATTTTATTGACAGCTCTCTTCTGTTCGTTATTTAAGCGTATATAGGCACTACGATAAGCTGCGGATAATTTCACCATATACTAATATTGTAATCGATTGTCTAATGAGAGTGTGCTAAATGGACGTTTTCTAGGCAAGTTCGACAGCTTTCTTCGCTGCCGTAGTAGGTCAACCATTGTCTTCCGGCCTGTAGCCATGGCTCATAGTCATGAAAAGCCCAGGCATCGGCTATTTGACGCAAGCTCCACCCTAAATGGCCATAAAACCTTAATTGCCCACTAACCACGGCCGCCCAATTCTCTCCTATGGGAATTATCGTAATTGGCTGGTGAGCCCGGTAGCTATTCATTACTTTTCCATCCGCTCTGCGTTTTAAGTTGTCGGCAACATACTTACCATCCCTGACGGCTGTTTGTGCCAGGCCGCTATAAGGCGTATTGGCATTATCTCCTAATACAAAAATGCTTTCTTCCGCCTGTAGAAATATGTCCGTTGCTACCTTATGGTTTGCGGCCATTACAAACCCGTTGTTGGTAAAGAATGGGTTATTAGTCGTGCCGGCGGTCCAAATAACCGTATGGCTTTGAATTGGCTTGCCACTAACCAATAATTCATTGGCTGTTTCGCCTTCAACTTTTTCTCCCAGATAAAGTTTAACCCCTTTTCGTTCAAGCTGCCGTCTTACTATTCGCGATGTATCGCTAGGTAATTTTGGCAATAGCCGTGGGGAAGCTTCGATAAGGTCAATATGTATCGCCCTTCTCTTGATGCCATGTAAGTCCATTAAATGTCTAAGATAATCCGGTAGCGCTCCGGCTAGTTCAATTCCGGTTGGGCCGCCACCAATGATAACGTAGTTAAGATCCGGCTTATGGTCATCAACCATCTGCTGATGTAAGTGGGCTTTAAGTTTTTCGACATCGGCAATGCTTTTTACCCCATAAGAAAGTTCTTTTAGTCCGGGGATATTGAAGTAATTGGTTACTACTCCTAGTGCCAGAACTAAAGTATCGTAATGATAAGCCTCACCATCTTTGGTGTCGATAGTTTTTGTGTGTCGATCGAGAGTTGTTGCCTCGCCGTTTTTAAGGGTAATGCGCTTGCCTTCAAAAATACTTCTAAGCGGGATGCTGGCATTTGCCCGTTTGCCACCAGTAGCCACATGATAAAGCGTTGGGTAATAACGGAAGTTATCGTGGTTTGAAAGGAGTGTAACATCAAAGCGTTCATCCTCACATAATTCTAATGCTACTTTGACGCCGCCGAATCCGCCGCCGACTATTAATACTTTTTCTTTTGACATAACAAGAACGATTATATGAGGTTAAATTTGATAATGCAAAATGGTAACGGCTGTAAAATTTATAACTGCTATCCAAATTGCAGATATTGCCTTCATGTAGTTTAAGGCTTAAGCTTAATTGAGTGGGCAGAATTAAAGATCTGGTTAAACAATCTGGGTTTCAGGGTGAACTTGATGATTCACCCGAAGCAATTGAAAACTATAGTCATGATGCTTCTCTTTTTGAGATTAAACCAGAACTGGTAGTTTTTCCTAAAGATGCATCGGATATAGAGAAGCTGGTTAAGGTGGTGTCAGAACATAAAGACGAGATGCCGAACTTATCGATTACCGCCCGATCGGCCGGAACGGATATGGCAGGCGGAGCAATCAATGATTCTATAATTGTTGATTTTAGGCGACATTTTACAAATATCGAATTGGTAACACGTACTTTCGGCCATGCTCAGCCAGGAGTCTTATATCGTGATTTTGAAGCCCAAACGCTAAAGCAGGGCGCCCTAATGCCAACATACCCAGCTTCTCGGGATCTGGCTAGTATAGGCGGTATGGTTGCCAATAATTCCGGCGGTGAGAAATCACTGGAATATGGTAAAACTAAAGACTTTATTAATGAACTGAAGGTTGTTTTTGCTGATGGAATTGAAAGAACAGTCAAACCAATAAATAAAGATGAGCTGGAGCAGAAGATGGCCCAGGACGATTTTGAGGGCCAGGTCTACAAACAGATCTATGATTTATGTGAACAGAACTATGATCTTATAAAAAACGCCAAACCTAATGTCAGCAAAAATTCGATGGGATATACCTTATGGGAGGTATGGGACCGTGAGAGTGGAGTGTTTGACTTAACCAAATTGATAGTAGGTAGTGAGGGAACGCTTGGGTTTGTGACAGATATTAACTTTCGTTTGGTTCCGGCCAAACCTCATTCCGGCCTGCTAGTATTGTTTATGAGGGATATTGACGATCTGGGAGAACTTATACCCCAGGTTTTAGCGCATCGTCCGGCAACATTTGAAAGTTTTGATGATCAGACGCTTTGGCTGTCGATCCGTTTTATGCCAAGTTTTCTTAAGCTTCTCGGCTGGAAGAGGTTTATTAATTTGTTACTTAGCTTGCTACCGGATGGATTGCAGTTAATCAAGGGTATTCCTAAGCTTATCCTAATGGTTGAGTTTAATGGCCAAACCGAAGCGGAAGTAAGAGCTAAAATCAAAGCCCTTCACTCAGACCTTAAAGACAAAAAAGCCCGTTACGAAATTAATGGCTTTGAAGAAGATGCAACCGAAGGAAAGAGCGAGAAGTTCTGGGTTATGAGGCGCCAGAGCTTTAACTTGTTAAGAAGCAAGGTAAAGGATAAACATACCGCGCCTTTTATCGACGATTTAATCGTTAATCCTAATCATTTAGTTGAGTTTCTACCTAAGTTGAGGATGATCATAAAGAAGTACCATTTATTTGCCACTATTGCTGGACATATGGGTGATGGCAACTTTCATATAATTCCGCTAATGAAGCTAGAAGATAAACAAGAACGCGACACTTTGCTGCCGGCTATGAAAGAAGTAAACGATCTGGTTTTAAGCTATAATGGGTCGCTTTCCGGTGAACATAATGACGGTTTAGTTCGAGGACCATGGCTGGAAGATCAGTTCGGTAAAGAGATCCTGGAGCTATTTAAATCAGTTAAACGTATAATGGATCCTAAAAATATCTTTAATCCTCATAAAAAAGCTGACGCCAACTGGGAATACAGCTACTCACATATACGCGATCATTTTTAGGAGATGGTAAATAGCTTTAGCGCTATGTTATTATGTCTCTTAAGAGCTTAAAGAGACACTATGAGCAGTAAGAAAAAGGTTTTGGGGTTAGGTTTAGCTGTTCTAGTGGTGTTAATTATTAGTGGCTCTTATCTTTCGAGCGTTAATATTCCACTTCTCCAACCCAGAGGTATAGTGGCAGATAAAGAATTTCGCTTACTGTTAAGCGTTACCGGCATTATGTGCATAGTGGTTATACCAGTATTCATCCTGCTTGGTTATATTGTTTGGAAATACCGTGATACTAATAACAGTAAGAAAAAATATCTACCTGATTGGGACAGTAACAGGTATATCGAAGGGTTATGGTGGATTATACCTTCCATCATTATCTTTATCTTATCGATTATTACCTGGAACGCTACCTATGCACTTAATCCATTTAACCCACTTGCTTCAACGGAAAAGGCTTTAAATATTCAGGTAATTGCCCTAGATTGGAAGTGGTTGTTTATCTATCCGTCGGAGAAAGTCGCTAGCATTAATAAATTGGTGATACCTGTTAATCGGCCAGTTCATTTCTATCTGACATCCGATGCTCCAATGAATTCTTTTTGGATACCACAACTGTCAGGCCAAATATATAGCATGCCTGGGATGCAAACACAGCTTTATATTATGGCTAACCGGGAAGGTCATTACCGTGGCTGGTCGGCTAACATTAGCGGTATTGGATTTGCCAGTATGACTTTCGATACGGCAGTTACTTCGGATATTAATTTTAACCACTGGGCACATCAGGTCGATAAAACAGCACCAAAACTGACTAATGCGGCCTACTCAGTTTTATCCAGGCCAAGCAGTTATGTTGCTCCCAAATACTATTCTCATCCTCAACCCAACCTGTTTAATGACACGATCAGCAAATATATGGTTCCTGGCAAACAAGGGATGGTGATGTAATATGGGATTGATTAGTATCTTTGCCAATTTCTGGTTAGGTAAGCTGAACTTACAGGCTCTGCCACCGAACGCTATCCAGTGGTTCGGTGCAATACTGATGCTTTCCGTACCGATAGGTTTGGCTTTGCTTTTAACTGTCAAGAAAAAATGGAAATGGCTTTATAAGGAATGGCTTACTACTCAGGATCCGAAGAAAATAGGCGTTATGTATATTTTGGTGGCGCTGGCTATGTTGCTTCGGGGCGGTGCCGATGTCATGTTTATGAAGACCCAGCAATCTATTTCAGTTGGCCATAACATGGGTATCTTAAGCGCTTCTCATTTCCAACAGATCGTAAGCGCTCATGGCACGATCATGATCTTTTTTGTCGCTATGGGCCTGATGTTTGGTTTGATAAACCTGATCGTTCCGCTGCAAATAGGAGCACGTGATGTTGCTTTTCCGTTTTTAAATGCCACCAGCTTTTGGCTTTTCTTTGCCGGCATGATATTGGTTAACGCTTCATTGGTTCTGGGTGATTTTGCAGCCACTGGCTGGCTGGCTTACCCGCCGCTTAGTGAGTTGCGTTACAGTCCGACAGTAGGAGTAGATTACTGGATCTGGAGTTTGGAAATTGCTGGAGCCGGAAGTTTGTTGGCGGCAATTAATTTTTTGGTAACCATATTTAAAATGAGAGTCAAGGGCATGAACTTTATGAAGATGCCGATGTTTGTCTGGAGCGTATTGGGATCGTTAATGTTGGTCGCTTTTGCTTTTCCGATTCTAACGGTTACTTTAGGGCTTTTAGCTTTGGATCGCGATCTGGGAACGCATTTCTTTACTGCCGGAGGCGGCGGCAATATGATGATGTACGTTAATTTAATATGGGCTTGGGGTCACCCCGAAGTATATATACTGGTATTGCCTGGATTTGGTGTATTTTCAGAAGTCGTATCCACCTTTGCCAGAAAACGATTATTCGGCTATACATCAATGGTCTGGGCTATTGGAGCCATCGTATTGCTTTCCTTCTTGGTCTGGTTGCATCACTTCTTTACGATGGGCGCTGGCTCAGACGTTAACGCCTTCTTTGGAATTATGACAATGATTATAGCCATACCGACAGGCGTTAAAATATTCAACTGGCTGTTTACGATGTATAGGGGCAAAATCCGTCTGGAGTCGCCAATACTATGGTTTATTGGCTTTGTAGTAATCTTCACGATTGGCGGGATGGCTGGAGTGTTACTGGCCGTGCCGCCAATTGACTTCCAACTTCATAACAGCCTGTTCTTAGTCGCTCATTTCCATATGATGATAGTCGGCGGCGTGCTTTTTGCCGATTTTGCGGCAATAACTTATTGGTTCCCTAAGATCTTCGGGTTCAAGCTTAATGAAAAACTGGGTCGGTTTACTTTCTGGTGCTGGTTGATCGGCTTTTTAACCTCTTTTATCCCGTTGTATATTCTTGGCTTTATGGGAGCAACACGACGACTTAACCATTACAGCGCTTCCCTTGGCTGGCAGCAGTTGTTTATTGTATCTGCTATAGGTGCGGCGATAATTGGTTTGGGTGTTGGTGCACAGATACTGCAGTTTGTAGTTAGTATTATCCAACGAAAGAATAACCTGGATACTACTGGCGATCCATGGGACGGGCGTAGTCTTGAATGGTCTACTCCTTCACCGGTACCATTTTATACTTTTGCCCGATTGCCGCATGTGACTGAAAGAGATGCTTTCTGGGTGGCTAAGAGGCAAAAAGTTGAAGATAAACGTCCATATGAAGACATCGCTATCCCCAAGAACAGCCCCCTGTCGATGGTTATCGCTTTGGGAGCTTTTCTGCTCGGTTTTGGTATTGTTTGGCACATCTGGTGGTTAGCCGTATCAGGTCTGTTAACGATAATAGCTACGATCATTATCCGTTCCATGGATGAAGAAACGGAATACGTACTTAAGGCTTCGGATGTAGAACGACTTGATAAACAGTACCGGATGCAGACAAAAACAAGAGAAACAAAGCTTGCGGTGGAGGTATAAGAATGAGTGAAGCTGTTACTCAGACGTTAAATATTATTAAATCAAATAAGCTAATCGCTAAGTATGATAAAGATGCGCGGGATATATTCGGTTTCTGGGTCTATCTGATGACTGACTGTGTTTTATTCGCCAGTTTATTCGCAGTATTTGCCGTCTTAAGGCATAACACCTATGGTGGTCCGGGCGCATCCCTGTTGTTTAGTATGCCTTATGCGCTAGTAGAAACAATAATCTTGCTTACCAGCAGCTTTACCTGTGGCCTGGCGGTTTTAAGTGCTCAATTGAAACATAACAAACGGGTACTTTTTTGGTTTATTGTGACTTTTGCGCTCGGTGCCAGCTTCCTCGGGCTGGAACTAAATGAGTTTCATAACTTTATTGCCATGGGCGACAGCTGGCGACGCAGCGGCTTCTTATCATCTTATTTTGTATTAGTTGCTACCCATGGACTTCACATTACTTTGGGACTGTTGTGGATAGCCGTAATGAGTGTATTTGTTCTGAAGCGAGGCATCTCAGACTTAGTAATGAAACGGATCCGTATGCTTAGTATGTTCTGGCATTTTCTAGATGTCGTGTGGATATTTATTTTTACTATAGTGTATCTGTTTGGGGCAATTAGGGTATGAGCCAAATAAATCATCAACCGGTAGATATTCTAGTTTCGACGCATCAGCCTGAGCAGGTGACCTTGAGAGGCTACGTAATAGGATTTGGTGGATCGATTGTTATGACCATAACAGCATATTTATTCGCCCGTTACGGCATGCTTAATAAGCCGGTTATGGTTGCACTGTTGGCTTTTTTGGCGCTGGCCCAGTTTACGCTGCAGTTGGTTTACTTTTTACACTTAGGGCGTGAATTTAGCCCGCGGCTAAAGCTGTTAGTGACGGTGTTTATGATGATTATTGTCTTTATTCTGGTTGGCGGATCGATCTGGATCATGAACAACCTTGACGGCCGAATGATGGGGACTAAAGTCATGATTAAATATATGAATAGCCAGGATGGACTTTAATGATTAAAGCTTATTATGAGCTTTCTAAACCCGGTATTATTTACGGCAATATACTGACTGCTGTAGCTGGTTATCTTTTGGCCTGTCGGCTTCATCTGCACTTTAGCTCGTTTGGCGGTATGGTAGCGGGATTTATGTTAGTTATTGGTTCGGCCTGTGCTTTTAATAACCTAGCTGATCGAGATATTGATGCCAAGATGACCAGGACGAAAAACCGTCCTTCGGTTAACGGTCAGATTAGTACTAAAGCTGGCTTAGTTTATGCTTCGATTCTGGCAGTAACCGGTTTTTGTCTGCTGTTTAGTCTAGCAAACCCACTCACGGCGTTAATAGCAGCTATTGGTTTTATTGTCTACACAACTGCTTATACTTATAGCAAACGAAAAACCCATCACTCGACTCTTATTGGCAGTATATCCGGAGCGACGCCAATTGTTGGAGGCTACGTGGCTTTTAGTGGTCATTTAGATGTAGCAGCTATTATTATCGGGATAATGATGATTCTGTGGCAAATGCCGCACTTTTATGCCATTGCTATCTATAGGGATGAAGATTATCGTCGTGCCGGCATACCTTCCCTACCCGTTATTGCCGGCAAAAAAACCACCGGTAACTATATGGTCGTATATAGTCTTCTTTTTGCCATAGCCTGCATTCTACTCTATAGGTATTCAAATGTCGGGCTTACTTATCTGATAGTAATGCTGGTTGTATCGACTTTCTGGCTTGGACTAAATATAGCTGGATTATTTACTAAAACTATCGAAATATGGGCGAAAAAGTCTTTCCACTCATCATTAATAGTTATGCTAGTTATGTCTATGGCGATAAGCTTTCGATAGGCTGTTGACATAGTTTATAACTCGCTTATGCTTAACTTATGGGTATTAAATCAAAAGGAAAAAGATATAAATGGAACCAGACAATAAATCAGCAGAAGGAGAAGATAGCAACAATCAAGCAGCTGATGACTCAAATAAGTTTGTATTGGCTAAGCATACTGTAATTCAGCCACTATCGTCAGCTATTAATGAAGATAACAATAATAGCGGTTCTACGGAGCTAGCTCAGAGTTCATCTCAACCTCATACCAACCAAACAGCAGCTCCTGTTAATGCTGATATTCAAAAAGACGTAACTCCAGGTGCCTTATCTTCAAACTCTCTAGTATCGGAAACACTTAATAACGAAGCGGCTGCAAATAATGCGGCTAATATAACGTTAGCTGAAGTTAATCAGCCTCCGGTCGCATCAGGCCAGCCAACGGCTAGTGTCGATACTGCTGTACAATCAGTTATGGTTGTAGGTGGTGACACTCAACCGGTTCAAGACAGTAACGTTAACCAGGGTTCCGTAGTTGTTGGTGGCCAGGCTGACTCCGTTCCGGCTGCTACAGCAGTTGTTTCGTCAAATCCGACAGGTGTTCTAGCTTCGATGGATAATAAAACTGATAGGAAATTATCTGTTGGCATGTGGGCAGTAATTATTGCCTCAGTGGTTATCGTCGGCGGCGCGGTTGCTGCGTTAGTTCTACTAGGCACTAACAATAACAGTCCCTCGGCGGTCTTTAATGATGCGCTCGTAAATTCATTAAGTACCACCAAGATGGAGCAAGACGCAACTCAACAAGGCATAACAGGTAAGTTGCTGCTTGATGCGACAAATGCCAGTAGACCGGTTATTGATGTAGCGGCCACAGTAAATATTTTTGGTATAAATCTTGAGCTTGATGGCTGGGGTAATACCCAGGATGGTTTTATTAAATATGATATGAGTGGTCAGGGACAAGTCAGTAATAGTACAATGAATAAATGGGCACAGACAGAGAAAAACGGACAATTAGTATCTGGTGTCAGTTCATCAGAACAGTCAATTTTTGATCCATACACGGCAATTTTTAGTCAGTGGATTACCGGTAACTTCAGTTCAGCTCAACGCAAGAGCTTGGCCGCCTATGCATCATCTAATCATGTCTATAATTACAATTCTAAAAATGTAATTAGTGGGAATATTGGCGGCCAGAGTGTCTACGTATATGACGTTACGGTAAATAATTCGGCGTTAAAAGGCATGATTAGTAAGGCTGAAAACATGCTTGGATTAACTAGCAAAGAGGATGCATTTATAAGTTCGAACCAAGCTTTGCCTACTCCTGACACGGCAACCGTATATATATACAAGAGCTCAAAACAGATCGCAAAAGCAGTTTTTCATGATAAGACTAGCGGGAATATTACTAATGTCTATAGCTTTGGTTCGTTGGTTCAAGTGCCGTCAATGCCTAAGGCACAAATAAACTTTAGCGATATTGCTTCGCAGTTTAATAGTATCTATGGCGGCACTTCTTCTTCAGCTAGTAATTAGACTCTTTGTTTGTTAGATATGCTTAAAAACCACATCAGTTGCCTCTGCTATAATTTGCTAGGTCTATGAAACAACTAGTAAGAATATTATTGTCTGCTAAAGAGCTTTGGCGCTATTATGCGGCCATTGGCCTGTTTACTATTTTAGTTAGTGCTACGGCCTTATTACAGCCGATGATTTCTGGCTGGGCGATCGGTGAAATTAGCAAAGGCAAAGCGGCCAGTCTTAAACTGGTTGTCTTCTTTGCGGTAATGATATTCATCTTGGATTTTCTCCAGAATATTTTTAATAACATTGGCGGTTATCTTGGTGATCAAATGTCTACAAAACTAAACTTTATATTGTCCAGGCGCTACTACGAACACCTACTGCAATTGCCACAGAATTTTTTCGATAAAGAACTATCCGGAAAGATAATTAACCGTCTCAACCGCTCTATTAATCAAATAACAAACTTTATCCAGATGATGAGCAATAACTTTTTGCAGTTTCTTTTTACTACGGTATTTGCTCTGGTGATAGTTGCCTATTACAGTTGGGAAGTAGCATTGATGCTGCTTTCACTTTATCCGATTTACATAATTATGACTGTCAGGACCTCCGGTAAGTGGAGTGATTACCAATCACAGAAAAACCATAATTACGACATAGCTTCCGGTCGGTTTGCTGAAGCAATTGGACAGATTAAAGTCGTAAAAAGTTATCTTCAGGAAAAACGCGAGTTATCAATATTTAATCGCCACTACCAAAATGTTAATGATCTAAGTAAACCACAGAGTAAGTATTGGCATCAGCAAGATATTATGCGGCGGATTGTTTTAAACATTATCTTTTTCGGTGTTTACTTATATATATTTATCGAGGGCGTACATGGTGTGCTTAACCCTGGCGTAGTTGTGGCATTAATTCTTTATGGCATGCAAATTAGAACACCGATCTTTACGATCAGTATGATCGTAAATAACACACAGAGAGCTATTAGTGACAGTAAGGACTATTACGAGATAATGAATGTGACTCCCTCGATAGTTGATAAACCGCATGCTAAAAATATAAAAGTAAACCAGGGAGATATAGTTTTTGAAAATGTTATGTTTGGTTACACCAGCGACACTATGGTGCTCAAGAACGTGAGCTTTAGTATTGAGCCCAATAGCAAGGTTGCCTTAGTTGGTGAGTCGGGCGAAGGCAAAACAACCATTACAAATCTGTTACTGAGACTTTATGATGTGTCATCCGGCCAGATTAGGATCGATAACCAGGATATTGCTAAGGTAACCCAAAACAGCCTACGAGATAATATCGGTATCGTCTTTCAGGAGCCGGCCTTGTTCAGCGGTACGATTAGAGAGAATATTGCCTATGCCAACGATAAAGCTTCGGATGAGGAAGTGATTAAAGCTGCTAAGGCGGCTAATGCTGATGAGTTTATCGCTTCATTTGATAAAGGATATGATACTGAGATTGGAGAGCGTGGCCTGAAACTTAGTGGTGGTCAGAAGCAGCGTATAGCTATTGCCAGAGCTATTCTCAAGAATCCACCAATTCTGATTCTAGACGAAGCTACATCCAGCCTGGATAGCCGAAGTGAGCATATGGTTCAGGAAGCCCTGCAGCATTTGATGCAAGGACGGACTACGATTATTATTGCCCATAGACTGAGTACGATTGCACAAGTAGATAAGATTATTACCATTAGAGACGGTCGGGTTGATGAAGTCGGCTCACCCGAAAAGCTGGCGAATAGCGGTGGTATATATTCACAATTATTAAAACTACAACATCAAACTACAAATATAAGCAAAAAGAAACTTAAAGAATATGAAATGTCGGCTTAGTTAAGGCGGTTGATTTTATATTGTTTAGTTTAAGCTTATTTTCTGATTGTAGAGATGGTTATTATAAGGGAAATACCTGATCTAATCTATTAATTAATATGGTGGCAATCGGCAAATGCGACTCGATATTTTCGGGTGTTATTCGCTCCATCTTCGGTAACCCTCCATAATATTGCCGTACTTTAATTGTGCTTATCTTACCGTTTGTCCAAAAGTAGGCGGCTTCTTCCGGTGCAGTGCTGGCGTTTTCTCCTAGTGGATCTTTTAGTCGTGTATCAACCCATATGCTTGAAGGGCTAGGCAGTATGTAGAGCATGCGTCGTCTCAGCCGTGCTTGTATATAGTTACGCGTCAATGGGTCACGGCCAATATTTTGCCAAATAGATACTAGCCAATCAGGATTTTTACCGTCTTTAAAATGAATATGCTGGAAGCTATACTGGCTTGCCATATAGCTTATTCTCTCAACCAGTGGAAAAAACAGCTCATGTTCATAAGGCGTATTTTCCGGTTGGTACTTAAGGGGGGCTCTCTCGGTCATAGTTATACTATATACAAAGACTAAACATCAGATAAAAGTAAAAATATTACTGGCTAATTGGCTGTAAAGCTTACCTGTACTTTAGTGCCGTGATGCAATTGACTGGAAATTGTTATGTTGGCCTTATGAACATCGGCGATCATCTTAGCGATAGATAGGCCCAAACCGAAGCCAGAACTACCGGTTCGGGCTGAGTCTGCCCTATAAAAACGGTCAAATACATGCTCCAGGTCTTTGGCGGCAATGCCCTGCCCCATATCTTCAATAATTAGTACTGGTTGATTATTTTCTTTGTTAGAACTAATCTTAATACTCGTATTAGCGGCACTATATTTAATAGCGTTATCTAAAAAGATGACTAGCATTTGATGTAAGCTGTCATGGTCTCCCTGAATAAACAGTGGATTAGTTTTAATTTTAAGGGAAATATTCTTGGCGTTAGCGAGCGGCCTTGTCTGTTCAACAGCTTCTTTAACTAGAGCTTTAATGTCTAGTTTTGTAAACTGCCTTTGCAATTCTCCGGCTTCTAAGCGGGTTAATTTCAGTAGGCTATTGATAAGGGTCTCTAGTTTGGTAGCCTCTTCAATATTGCTGGATATGACATCTCTAAGCTGGCTTTTGGATAGGTCATCATCAAGTAAGGCGACTTCGGATTCCATCTTTAGCGAAGTCAGAGGTGTTCTCAACTCATGCGAGACGTCGGCGGTAAAGCGCTTTTGTTGCTCGTGGGCATCCTCGATTGGACGGAGTGTCTCTCTAGCTAGAATGTAACAAATAAATCCGGCACCAACTAGTACTACCAGATTAGTGAAAATCAGTTCGTCCAGTAAATGTGATTTTCCGATATTTAGATCGGCTGTGTTAGGCTGGGCATATTGAGTACCGTTAAAAATAGGAAATTCACTAGAGAGTTCCTGAGTAGCCCGATTTAGCCCAAATAATAAGTTATCTGATCCTACTCTATATACAACTGCGCTAAACACTAGGCTGATAACCATGACAACGCACAGATAAGATACCGTCAGTTTGAAAGTAGCGTTTTTAAACATATAAGAAGATTATGCCAACTACATTTTATATTAATGGCAAAGCTTGTAACCAAAGCCACGGACAGTATTTATTAGAGGCGGTTTGTCTACAAAGGGGCGGTCAATCTTGGCTCTTAAATAACCGATATATACTTCAACCGTGTTCGGCATAACAATTGCGTCTTCATTCCAGACATGATTTATTATCATATCTTTGGTTAGTACTTGTTCCTTATGCCTCATAAAATACTCGAGAAGTGAGAATTCTTTGCTTGACAGCTTAATCGAGGTATCGCCTCTTTTTACTTCATATTTTGATGGATCAAGACTAAGGTCATCGTAAATTAAAACAGCGCCACTAGGTACCGGAGGTCGTCTTAATAGTGCCTGAATCCGGGCGACTAGCTCGGAAAATGAAAACGGTTTGACAAGATAATCATCGGCGCCCGAATTAAGTCCTTCCACTCGATCATCGATGCTTCCTCTAGCAGTTAGAATTAAAATGGGTGCTTTTTGTCCTTCTTCTCTGGCTTTTTTGGCAACTTCGATACCATCCATGCTTCCCGGAAGCATCCGGTCCAAGATAATAATGTCATAGTCCGGATCAACCGCATAACTAAGGCCGCTATCTGAATCGGCAACAGTATCTACAGCATAGCCCTTTAGCTCAAGGCCTCGCTTAACGGCCTTGCTTATTTTTTCTTCATCTTCTACGAATAACACTCGCATATTAATAGTAAGTATATATCTAAGCTTGAAAAATAGCTGATAAGTTGTAATGTTTAGTATGTGCAAAAATAAGCAAACTAATAAACATGCGTAAGTATAAATGCTTAGTGTTGTCTAGTACAAACTATTCAGACTTTAAAATTGTTTTGTACTTGCTGTGCGCATGAGTTGAAAGCATAATTATAAACAATATACCCAAAAACAGCAGGAACACAGATCGGTCAATTAGGCTGGCCGCTAAGATAGAAGCGGTGGAAAAGCCGTGCAGTTGCCGACTGAACTCGAGGAATGCTTCTCTGAAGCCAATTGCACCGGGAGTTAAGGCGACGAATAACGCAAAATTTGCTGCTCCCGTATAGCTTAAATACCTTCTTATTGTGCCATGCATGTTTAATGTGTGTAGCTCAATTCCGTAAATCAAAGCCTGAGTTAACACCTGAGCTAAAGTTAGAAGTAACAAACGTGTTAGGTTGGCGCGGCTTAAATCCAACTTTAGATTGGGGTTCTTTTTCTCAAAATGCTTTTTGGCAAAAGTTAAGACGAATAAACTGACAGCTGCGGTCATCAAGGTTGCCGGTACGGCTAGCCACCAGTAACTGCTGCCAATAAACAACAAGCCGGCACTAATAACTGCGTAGATCCCATAATAGACTAATGAAGCAAAGATGTAACTGGAAATGGGTACTTTATACTTCTTTTTTAAATAGGCCGCTCTAACACCCGGTCCACTTTGTAGAGGTAAAAAGAAATTGGCTAAAGTTGAGTAAATGGTAAGTAATAAGTTTTCTTTCTTTTTGAGTGGCTCTCCACATAGTCGTAGAGTAGCATTATATAACCCCATCCAAACAACCAACATAAATCCGTAACAGGCTATAAGTGCAATAAGTAGCCAGGGATTAATGTTTCTAAGAGCATGAATAACAGCAGGATGGCCCTGGATGTAATAGCCAAACAGAGCTAGTATAACTAACAGTAAACCAACAGCCGCATAAGCGCGGATCTTTCTCTTAGACATTACTTATATTACTATACCTTAAATCTCTGTCATCTTGCTTACAGCGGTTTTTAAGAGAAAAGTGGATACTAGGTCTTGAAATTAATTGGGATTGGTTGTAAAACATACATACCAACTAATTAGGAGAAAGGAGGCGGCCTGATGGCCGTAGAGTTATGACAAGTGATCTTTCCGATCTAGTTCTCAAATATGAGGAGTACCAACAGCGACGCTTAAAAAAGTTTTATCAAAAACTGACTAAACAGAGCAAGAATTAGTAGGCTTATGGTAGCTAAAGGCACTACTAACGTGTAGACTAATTGTTGTATGGCGGAAGGTAATTATTCTAAACTACTAAAAGGGTTTGTAGCTAAATTCCCTACCCGCAGTTACCGCAAGGGTGAGATAATTATATTTCAGGGTGAGGCTCCTCGTTGTACGTTTGTAATACAAAGCGGAGTTGTTAAAGCCTATAACTTAAGTATTCATGGTGACGAAAAACCGGTTGGCTTTTATGTTGAGAACGATAGCTTCCCCGGAACCTGGACATACGATAAAGTCCCTAGTGCTATTTATTATTACGAAGCATTTTCGCCGGAAAGTGTGGTGTATTTAGTGCCTCGAGAGGATTATGTTAATTTTGTGCATTCTAATCCGGAAATGGCATTGGCGGAGCTGGATAAATATGTCAATAACCAATTAAGTCTGTCGATGCAGCTTAATGCCTTGCAGCATTCAAGGGCTAATGAAAAGCTGATGTATACCTTGCATTATCTATCTATAACCCATGGCAAACAAATAGAAGACCGGGTTAGAGAAATTAATCTTCATCTTACGCATCAGGACTTTGCTAACCTTACGGGGCTAACCAGGGAGACTGCCGCCACAGAACTTAATAAGCTTAAGCATCTTGGGGTGATAAATTACGGCAAGAACCAACCCTATACGGTTAATTTAGAAAAGCTACAGTCTATTTTAAATGATCAATATATTTCCGAGCTTGAGCCTGAAAATACTAATTTGCTAGTTTAAGCTGACTGTTATTTGACTTAAGTGTGTCGTTAACTACTTTCGATAGATTCTGCGGTGCTGTCCAGGATTTAATGATGCACCGTGTGGCTCCCAGGTTATATGCTCTAGTAACTTCCGGCGAATTCTCCATATTGGTAAAAATTAATACTTTGACCTTAGGATGATCTTTTAGCTCATACTTCTCCAATAATTCAAGTCCGCCCATTATAGGCATCAACAAATCCAACAGTATTAAATCAGGAGTGTAGTTCTTAAGTATATCTAATGCTTCCTGACCGTTAAAAGCCGTTTTGACCTTATGCTTTTCGCTTTCCAGAATTACTTTATAAGCCGCATTCAGGTCTTTGTCGTCTTCTACTACTAATATTTCTGCCATATAAGCTGATGTTCCTCGTTTTCCATGACCATTATGCCACAGAATAAAACTTTTGCTATCTATTTCTTTACTGTCTGAGTCCTAATTGTCTGAGGCAGCAAAGGTAGCGAAACGAAAAAAGTAGATCCCTTCCCTTCAGTGCTTTCAAACCATACTTCTCCGCCAAGCTCATTAACCAGTCCCTTAACTAGATAAAGGCCCAATCCGGTACCGGATGTTTCCTGGCGAACGACGTTTTCCGCCCGGAAGAACTTGGTAAAGACGTTATCCCTCGACTCTTTAGGAATACCTACGCCGGTATCGTGAACCGCAATTACTGCTTGATTGCCTTTTGTGCGTATTTCAACTCCTACTGTGCCCCCAGCTGGCGTATATTTAATGCCGTTACTCACCAGGTTGCTGATTATCTCTTTTAGTACTGCTCCGTCCGATATTATTTTTACTGCTTCACTTGGTTTATCGAATGAGGTAGTGATGTTTTTATCTACGGCAGCTAAGTGGTGTTCATTCATTACTTCTTCTACCACTTGGTTGACAGAAACTGTCTTTCTGGCCACGGCAATACTACCACTTTCGATCCTGGTTATATTCAATAGAGTACTGATGGTCTCATTCATTCTATTGGTTGCAGATACGATGGTCTTTAAAGATTTTACCTGTTGCTTGCTCATTGGGCCCATAAATCCATCAAGCAGCATATGAGCATAGGTTTTAATAGCTGAAAGAGGCGTTCGTAGTTGGTGTGAAGCTAACGAAATAAA
>JAJZOE010000037.1 GCA_021829145.1 bacterium
TGCGTATAACCAAGCAGCATCGACAGTGGCTCCCAGTAACGAATTATTTATTAGTTTTGGCGAGATTAATCAGACTTGGGGTCAGTCCGACCAGCGACTCAATATACCCTTACCTAAATCATCTAATTACGTAGCCATGATGGCTGTAGGCTACTACCTGGTGTCGCAAATTCAAAAAGCTCAACCACCTTATTTTAAAGATAATATTGCTAATTACTGCAGCTATATTTCGGCTATATTTAACGAAACGATTGAGCCAATAGTTGAAGCCGGTAATTAAAGTGAGCAGGCTTCATGGTCAAAAACAGGCTGATCGAGAGGACTAATCTTATCAGTGGAAAAAGTGTTGCATCTGTTTAAGGCTATGCTAGAATAAAGAAGTATTACGCTTGTGTTAATTATGTCTACAGGCATATAATTAACCTGTAAAACAAATAAATTACAACTTAAAAAAAGAGGGTGATGAAGATATTAATGCTCGGTTGGGAACTACCGCCTCATAACAGTGGTGGACTTGGTACGGCTTGTTACCAGCTCTGCAAAGCACTCTCCAAAAAAGTTGACATAGAATTTATTCTCCCCTACGAAGCTGATCATGGCATTGATTTTATGAAGGTATCAGCAGCTTCAAACCAAGATGTAGAAACTTTTCTTTTATCAGGTAACGCCTACGATAGTTCTTATTATGAGAAGTGGGCTAAGCTTAAACAATCAAATCTAGATGGTCTAAATTTATATGATCAAGTTAATTTGTATGAATCAGCTGTATTACAGATGGTCGAGGGAAAAGAATATGACGTCGTACATGCTCATGATTGGCTGACTTTTAAGGCTGCCTTAAGAGTGAAAGCTAGCAAAAAGTGGCCAATTATTCTACATGTTCACTCAGTTGAATCAGACAGATCTGGTACAAAAAATGGTAACCCCCTGGCCATGGAAATTGAATCTATCGGTCTAACTATGGCAGATCGGATTATTGCCGTTAGCGAGCACACTAAGCGTTGTATACATGAAGATTACGGTATCCCTCTGGATAAAATCGAGGTGGTTCATAACAGTATTGATTTTATGGAAATTGAACCTTTAGACCCAGACAATTCCTATAAATATCTAAATTTTATGCAAAGTTTAGGTTACCGCGTAGTAGTAAGCATTGGTAGACTAACCGTTCAGAAAGGTTTACCTAACTTATTACAAGCAGCCAAGAAGGTAATCGACAAATATCCTAAAACCTTATTCCTGATTGTCGGGAGCGGCGAACAGTACTTCGAATTAATAGATTTAGCGGCTAATTTAGGCATAGGTGCGAACGTTTTATTTGCTGATTTTCAAAGGGGTAAAAAGTGGCGAGACGCTTTTTCGGTTGGCGATTTATTTGTCATGCCGTCTGTATCCGAACCCTTCGGCATTACGCCTTTAGAGTCTATTTCGTACGGTACACCTGCACTCATTTCTAAGCAGTCAGGTGTTAGTGAAGTACTGAATAATTGTCTTAAGGTTGATTTTTGGGACATAGATGAAATGGCTAATCAAATTGCCAATGTTATGCAAAGTGATGCCCTTCGTGATGTGCTCTATGAAAACTCATTTAATGAGGTGCAGAAACTATCTTGGAGTAATTCTGGTGAAAAAATCATGAACATCTATAATGCACATACGCAAAAGGTGGCAGCATGAATACTAAGGCAATAGTTTTGTATCTGCACGTACACCAGCCCTTCAGGATCAGGCATTACACGGTTTTTGATACTGCTGTTAATCACGACTACTTTAATGCCGATTATAACGATGATGCATCGAATGAGAGGATATTAAAAAAAGTAGCTGAAAAGTCTTATATTCCAACCAACGCTAAGCTGCTAGAGTTGCTCAGTGACTTTCCTGAGTTTAAATTAAGCATGAGCATTACTGGTACGGTGATTGAACAACTTGAGAAATGGCATCCAGAGGCCTTAAACTCATTTAAAGCCTTAACCGATACCGGCAGAGTTGAACTGGTGGCAGAAACTTATCACCATAGTCTAGCCTTTTTCTATTCAAGATCTGAGTTTGAAATGCAAGTAAAAATGCATCAACAAAAAATTCAAGACGTGTTTAGCCAAACTCCAAACGTTTTTAGAAACACTGAGTTAGCATACAATAATGAACTTGCTTACTGGGCCGATCAAGCTGGCTATAAAGGCATATTGTCTGAGGGTTGGGACCCGGTTTTAGGTTGGCGAAGCCCAAACTACGTCTATAGACCAATTAATACAACTAATATCAGTCTACTGATGAAGAATTATAAGCTGAGCGACGATATTGCTTTTAGGTTCGGTGACAGCAACTGGCAAGAGTATCCATTAACAGCCGATAAATTTGCCCATTGGTTAAGTGAGGATATTAATGCTACTAACTTCAATTTATTCATGGACTATGAAACCTTTGGCGAACATCAATGGAGCGAGTCAGGTATTTTCAACTTCTTGCATCATCTGCCCGAACAGTGGCTGAAGACCGAAGGCCATAGTTTTATGACGGTTAGCGAAGTAATTGACCATTTTGAACCAGTTGATAAAGTTGATGTGCCTAACACGATTACCTGGGCAGATACCGAAAGAGATTTGTCGGCTTGGCTAGGCAATGCCATGCAAGCAACTTCAATTAATGATTTATATCATTTAGAAAGACGTATTTTAGATACTAATGACCTGGAGCTCATTGAAGATTGGCGTAAACTGCAAACATCTGACCATTTTTACTATATGTGTACCAAATGGTTCAATGATGGTGATATTCATGCTTATTTTAGCCCCTATAAAACGCCTTATGAGGCTTATATGAATTTCATCAATGCTTATAGGGATATACTATTTAGATTAGCGGAGAAAACGAACAACTAAACTTTGAAGGAGTGGGATTATGGGAAGACCAGTAGTATTAAGCAATAATCAGTTATTTGTGGGCCTTGATGAAAGTGGCTTGGTTCACGATTTTTATTATCCTTATGTCGGACTTGAAAACTTAACAACCGCCCGCAGTACTCAGCATAAAATAGGCGTTTGGGTCGATAATGATTTTAAATGGTCTGACGATGGCAGCTGGGACATTCAAGTAGACTTTGAGCCAGAAGCTTTAATTAGTCGAATAACACTAGATTCAAAAGAATTGCAGCTTTCTCTTTTGCTCCAAGATTATATAGATCAATCTAGCAATTCTCTAATTAGACATATAACGATTACTAACCAGGCCGATCATGAACGAAATGTTCGTTTGTTTATGCATCAAGTCTTTCAAATTAGCCATTCAGGTCGGGCCGATACTGCCATTTATGTTCCGGATGCCAATTATATTCTTGACTATAAAGGAAGATACTGTCTTTTGATTGCTGGTAAATTTGACGACGGTGAACAGTTTGACCAATTTGCTGTCGGTAACTATGGCATTGAAGGTAAAGCCGGGACGTATCTAGATGCAGAAGACGGAGAATTATCTTGCAATGCTGTCGAGCATGGAGGTGTCGATAGTGTCATTAGATTTAAAAAATCAATCCGGGCTAACGCCTCAGCCACCTTGGACTATTGGGTTATAGCAGCTAGTAGTCAGTATGATGCTCAAAATACTCATATTCAGTTTAATGGGTTAAACATGGAAGAGCACATGAATGAAGTTAGGAAATCCTGGCATCAGTGGCTTACTAAAACCGGTGTCAGCGTTCCCTCTTTCAATAAAAAGGAGCTAGAAAAGAGCCTATTAATTATTAAGGCTCATTGTGATGCCCGCGGTTCAGTGCTAGCAAGCGGTGATTCAAGTATCTTTAATTATGGTCGTGACTATTATTGCTACTGTTGGCCAAGAGATGCTTCTTATGCCTTATGGCCAATGATAAGATTAGGCCATTTTGAAGAAGCCAAGTTGTTTTTTGATTTTGCCAGAGATACTTTGCATAAGGATGGATACTTGATGCATAAATACCAACCGGATAGAGCAATAGGCAGTACCTGGCATCCCTTATTGCATGGCAGAAGCCAAGAGTTAGCTATCCAAGAAGATGAAACTGCCTCAGTTGTATTTATGATGGGTGAATATTACGAAGCTAGCAAAGATAAAACATTTGTAGAAAACATTTACCATACTTTTATAGTCCCGACAGCTAACTTTATGAGCTCGTTTATAGACGCTCAGACTGGTCTACCGCATGCCAGTTATGACCTTTGGGAAGAAAAGTTTCTGACCTCTACCTACACAGTTTGCACGGTCATAGCCGGTCTTGAAGCTGCCTCTAAGCTAGCCGAAGTGGCTGAGCAACCAGCTGACAGTGTTAAATGGCAAGCAGCAGCTTCATCGATACGCGACAACCTAAATAAACTATATTCTGAAGATAAATACTTTGTGAAAGGCTTCTTATTGCAGCCTGATGGCAGCTTAGATTACGACAACACAGTAGATATATCTAACTTATACGGGCCATACATGTATGCTGGGCTGGATCTAAACGACGAAAGGCTTGTGTCTACAGCTGAAGCAGTTGAGACAAGAATTACCAACGTCACACCAAGCGGTGGCGTTTTAAGATACGAAAAAGATTACTATTTTCTAACCAAACAGCAATATTTAGGTAATCCATGGGTAGTCAGTACCTTATGGTTAGCTCAGTATTATCTAACAACCGGTAATATCGATAAAGCCAAAGGTTTACTAGACTGGGCGCTGCAAAGACAATTGCCTAGTGGCGTTTTAAGTGAGCAATTTGATCCTGAAAACGGTTCTTCTTTAGGAGTAACACCTCTGGTGTGGAGTCATGCAGAGATGGTTAATACTATTTTAGATTTAGCCAAATATGCTTAACGCTTAGGCGCTTCATTACGGCCTAAATTCTTTTTTGTCTCAGTAAAAATAACGTGTTTCCTTAGTTTCGGACTGTATTTCTTAAGAGATAGCTTGTCGGGTGTGTTAGTGGTATTCTTTGTCGTGTAGTAAATTCTTTCACCACTTTCTTCACTGACTAAGCCAATGATTTTACGCTTATCGCCTTTTTTTGCCATGATTTTCCTTAACAATTAAAACTATTTGACTCTACTTTAACAGATGTTTACTCCTGTGTAAATAAAAAACACCCCTTCTTGAAAGTGGGGTGCTTTTAAGTGCTCGCTTTGATGGTCTGAGCCATTTTATGCTTGTCAGCACTGCAAGCCCATTATGCTCTACCGCTTAGCCTTA
>JAJZOE010000008.1 GCA_021829145.1 bacterium
CAACCATTTTCTTATATTCGCTAACTTCAGAAGAAAAAGACGTAGCAATAACGTAACTGGCAGAACTAGTTATAGAGATAAGTCCGACGCTAATATTGTCAACCTTGCTGCTTGAAAGTGCTATTATCAAAACATAGTTGCGGTTGTGATATTTATCCATCAAACTATTGGAAAGAGTTTTCAGTTTTTGTGAATTGTGAGCAACATCAAGCAAGATGTCTACGCCTTTATATTTTAATTCTTCAAATCTACCGGGTATTTTTATCGCTTGAACTTCTTTTATCTGTTTTTCTGTCAGAGGTGATTTATGTGATCTCCTTAAAACAATATTAACGGCCCTGATAGCCAAAGTTAAGTTTCGTTGCTGAAATTTTACTAATTTAGAGTCTTTTAGTCTGTCGTTTTCTAATACTTCTAGATGTGCTCCATCGGCTTTAACTTTCTTCTGTATTACCGCCATGATTTCACTAGACTGTCGATGCATAACGACGGTATCGGAAGCATGAATAATTCCAGCTTTTTCGCTAGCAATTTCCGGTAGGGTGTGGCCGAGTATATCCATGTGGTCATAACCAATATCCGTAATTAATCTAAGCGTGCCATGCCTTGTAATAGTGTTCGTAGAGTCTAGTCTGCCGCCCAAGCCGACTTCAATGACTATATAATCGAGTTTTAGTTTTGCAAAAAACCAGTATGCAAATATGACTGTAAATTCTATATATGATAGATCTAACTTTAGGACCTTTAGCTCTGCTAAGAAATCGTTAAAGTATCTGCAATATTGTTGATCACTAAAGTCCTTGTTTAAAACCTGGGTTCTTTCAGTAACCTTATTAAGATGGGGAGATACTGAAAACCCAACTTTGTATCCAGTTTTACTAAGCAAATTGGCCACATAGTAGGCAGTAGATCCTTTGCCTGACGTTCCTGCGACGTGTATAGCAGGAATAGAGTTTTGTGGGTTACCTAATTTATTAAGAGCGGATTTTATAAGCTCAAGTCTGCTAATAAAATCACCTCTACTTACAAAAGGTAAATTATTTAGGTAGGCCTCGGCCTCGTCTACGCTGTGTATCATATCAAGTATACTTTCACTCGCTTACCGTACTACTGTCGCGACATACGCAAATAGTGCTAAGCCTATCCTTGCTTATATTTGATTATACTGGCTACTAAATTAGTTTTTTGTGTACAGCCCGTTAAGTGAATCAACGATTTTATGTTAGGTGTTTGGTACCAATTATTTGTATCTGACATGTCTTTAATAGCCCCAAAAGGCTGTTTAAGGGGTAATTCTAACGTTCCGTCATTCAACTTTAGATTCGAAAAAACGAAATCCAGTAAGTAACTTATGCACCAAATAAGGCTAAATTTCCATTGGCATTTTATTCTTGAAGAATGTGCGTAAAATATAAACTTGTACTATGAGCATAAAATTTCTTAGGTCACGTAAGTTAATTGTCGTGTGTTTGGGCTTGGCTTTGGTTTTAATCGGGTTTATTGCCGGCTACAAAACTGAATCAGTCAATATATCCAAAACGCTTAATTCTCAGAAAGCAACAATCGCAACCCTCAACAAAAGGATAGATATTATCGAAAAAGTCGGTAGCGGTAAAGAGTATCTGTTCATAAAACAATGGGGTGTAAAATTGCCACTACCATCATCGATATCCAATGCAACTTATGTGTTAGATAACGGCAGCGGTAAAACCGGATACCCGACGGCTTATTTATCAACCGCACTATTGGATAATTCACCGGCCTGCCAGCAGTACTACTCCAATAACAGTCCGCCATATTCAAGCTTTCAGTGGCTGGTACGCTATCGGCCTTCCGATACTGTATATCCGGAACAGATTCCTTCAAGTGCCGTGTCGGCTCAAGAAGCGGCCAAGCAGTACCCCTCTATATATAAGCAAGTCGGTGCTTACGTATATGCTTTCGGTCACGATAACGGTGTAGCCTGCCCTCAAGAATCAATCGTTACGTTTAATGCTTTTCAGTATTCCTTCCAGACATTGACAGCAATGTAACAATTAGTTGATCCGTAAGTAGTGATTATTCTTATAGCTATAATGTATTAGTAGTGGGAATATAAACTTGAAAAGTAAGACGAAGGAGGCAAATTTATTATGTATTATTACGGACCAATGAATGGGGCACATGATTGGGGGATTGGTATTTTGGCATTTTTCTTGTGGATAGTGGTATTTGTGGTTATTGTCGCGATTTTGGTTAGAGTGTTTAGTGGCGATCACGGGATGCACCATAAGCAAATTGACGAACCATATGAAATTGCCAAAAAACGTTATGCAAAGGGTGAAATAACCAAGGACGAATTCGAGCAACTTAAAAAAGACTTGAAGTAACAAGTCTATTTTAGTTCGGCTCAATTGGTGCCCGGAAAGGCTGAACAATAAGCATGAGTAAGTTTTTTGAGTGGAGACCCCTATTATTTATCCTAATTTCCGGATTGCTAATCATAGCAATTGGCATCTTCTCGACTTATAGATGGCAACAGAACAAAATTAAGCTACTTAACAATAAGATTAGCTTGCAGGATGTAAAGATCAATTCCCTAAACGACCAGGTCGCGCTCTTGTCCAGTGAACTGACAAAAGCCTGTCAATCCAGCCAAGCAGGATTACCCTTAATAAACCACAGCTGCAGCGGCTATAGTTATCTGTCCGAAAAAGGCGTCAGGATATTCGTATATTTACCACAAAAAGATAGTTTAGTTCACAGTCCTGTTTACGTTCTGGGTGAAGTTCCGGGTGACTGGTCTTTCGAAGCTCAGTTCCCGGTGCGTCTGTTAAACCAGCAGGGCGCCGTAGTGAGTCAAGCTCCCGCCCGAGTGCTAGGTGAATGGACAACATCTAGTCTCGTACCGTTTTACGCCGAATTAACATTTAACAGTAGCCAAATAGGTAGTGGTGAACTTGTTCTTCAAAAAGATAATCCGTCTGGTCTGGCGCAAAACAATGACAAGTTGACTATACCGATTCAATTTTAAAACCTAAAACAATCTGTATTATTGCTGAGCGGGCATGTATTATTAGTTTTATGCAGGAGCATGAACCGCACGCCAAAATCAGTCGATTGTCGGATGTTATTCTTGGTGGACAAGACGGCCTGGTTAGCATACTCGGTCTATTGCTTGGTTTATCGGCGGCAACGCGATCGACTAGAATTGTAATTGCCGGGGGACTGGCGACCATTATTGCCGAAACACTTTCTATGGCGGCAGTTGCATATACATCTAAAATGGCCGATCGTGACCATTATGCAGCTGAGCGGGCCCGGGAGGTCAGGGAAGTTGAGGAAGTTCCCGATGTCGAACGCCAGGAAATAGTCGACATCTATAAAGCCAAAGGGTTCAGCGGTAAGCTGTTAAAAGATATCGTCAATCACATTACTTCTGACAAAGAGCTATGGGTCAATACTATGATGCGCGAAGAACTGGAACTGACTCCGGTAGTGAAGAAAGATGTCTACAGCTACAGCTTAGTTGTCGGACTGTCCACTTTTGCCGGAGCTTTGCTGCCATTAATTCCGTTTTTCTTTTTAAGAGTCCACGTAGCATTGGTCGTGTCATTGGTCTTGTCGACGGCGACGCTGGCGGTCGTAGGTGTATACAAGGCCAAAATGAACCTTCTGAATCCTTTAAAGAGTGTGCTTGAAATGGTCTTGATCGGCATGGGTGCTGCTATCGCGGGATATCTAATCGGTCTATTATTCAAGGTTTAGTTATTAAAATAGACTAAAAGCCAGACTGCCTAGCATAAAAATCAGGGCGATACCAGCGCTACCGACTAAAAAACCGACAATCGTAATAATTAAATCATCCAGTATCAGGGCGATTGACATAATAATGATGCCCAACGCCGGCAGGGTTTCCAGATTGGTGAACGGCGGTGAAATTAGAGCGCCAATTGCGAACACTAAAATAGCCAAACCGTTCAATCGCTGAAACCAGCCTGTATTGATTAGATTAACGAACCTGGGGCGCGAGTAACGCTCAATTTTTTTATACCATCTTATAATTACCGGAATAGTCTTGTTGAGGAATTGCGGCGTCAGTTCGCGCCTTGTCAGTCGTTTCGGAAGCCATATCGAATGTCTGCCGGCGATCATTTGCACCGACAAGATTATCGTAATTAGCTCGAATATGTTCGTCAATCCTCCGGTCGGTACGGGAAAAGCCGAAAAGGCCATCAAAACTATAAATAGCGTGGCAAAACTTTTATCCTCAAACATGTTAATTAGAAAGCCAATGCTTTGGCGCTGTTTGGATTTGGCCAGCAAACTAAGTTTTGAGCTAAAACTGCCGCTCATGATTCCTCGCCTCCAACTAACTATATAGCTGGTGCTTAAGATTGTGATGTGTATTTTATTACTAAAAACGATTAAAGATATCTGGCTTCGACGTTGGCTTTATGGATGCCGTTGGTCAGGTTAGTATAGCCCAAACGGCTTAGTATAGTTATTGCCATACCCGATCGACTACCACTACGGCAGTAACAAATTATCTCAGTCTCTTTCTCGATATCCTCAAGTTCGCGGGCAGCGTGGATACGGCTGACAGGTATGTTAATCGCGCCTTTGACATGACCCGTTTTGTACTCAATCGGCTCTCTTACGTCGATGATTACTCGTGACATTAATGTCTCCTTTTATTATTGTAAACTATTTACATTAAGTAGTTTTTAAACTATACTACAGGCTATGGCAACAAGTCAAATTATCGAACGCCAAACTAAATACTGCACTTCCATAGTCAGTTTACTTAAGCGTATGGGTCATGCCACCAATCAGGAATTGTTGGTCGAACTCCGGCGGGTTTATCCTGGTTTAAGCGCGACGACGGTTCATCGAGCGACCCAGCGACTGGCGTCACGAGGCAAGATAGCCATAGCGCCCAATGCAGTGGACGGTTCGATCCGGTATGACGCCAATACAAAGCCGCACGATCATTTTGCCTGTGATAAGTGCAATCAGCTTGTCGATGCCGATTTAAAGGATAAAATCATGCCGAT
>JAJZOE010000068.1 GCA_021829145.1 bacterium
AGAAGGGAGGAATAATGCCGACAATTCAGTTTAAAGGTAAGTCGTTTGTACAAAATCATCATCTTGCTGTGCCGTATCATCAATTAGTACCTCAAAAAGACAAAAGCCTAACTGATAAATTAAGCCTACACGATAACTTAATTATTCACGGTGATAACTTGTTAGCCCTTAAAGCTCTGTTACCAACCTATGCAGGCAAAGTTAAGTGCATTTATATTGACCCACCATATAACACTGGCAATGAAGGATGGGTGTATAACGATAAAGTAAACAGTCCACTTATAAAAGAGTGGATTGGTAAGACCGTCGGTAAAGAGGGCGAAGACTTTACACGTCATGATAAGTGGCTGTGTATGATGATGCCTCGATTGAAATTACTACGTGAATTTTTATGTGATGACGGAGCAATATTTATTAGTATTGACGACAACGAGCAACATAATCTTAGAGAATTGCTAGATGAGATTTTCGGAGAACAGAATTTTGTAACAGACTTTATATGGAATCACCGCAAATCTAGTCAAAACGACACTGATTATTCATTGGCTCACAACTATACTCTTTGCTATGCTAAAAACCGTCGAACATTTAAATTAAATTCTTTAAAAATTGATGGGTTAAAATTCTCAAATCCAGACCATGATCCCAGAGGAGACTGGGTAGCTGATCCTATGGATGCACCAAATATACGGCCTAATCTAACGTACGCAATTAAAAATCCCAACACCGGCCTTGAATATTGGCCACCCCAAGGCCGGCATTGGCGGATAACCGAAGAAAAATTTAAAATGGCATTGGCGGATAACCGAGTTATATGGGGTAAAAATGGTAAGACAAAGCCTCAACTAAAAAGATTCAAGAGTGAAGCAGAGGCTAAAGGCACCAATCCATTTACTATATGGAATGATGTACCAACAGCCACTGACGCTACAAGAGAGTTAATGAACATTTTTGGAGGCAAAAAGGAGTTTGATACCCCGAAACCGGTCGGATTACTCAATAGGATTATTAAGTTGTCTTGTAATAAAGATTCGTTAATTCTCGACTCATTTGCTGGCTCAGGCACGACTGCAGAAGCTGTAATTAAACTTAATGAGGGAGACGGTGGTAATCGTAAGTTTATTCTAGTAGAGATGGAAGATTATGCAGATAAACTAACAGCCGAGAGAGTGAGACGAGTGATCAATTGCAAATCGTCTATAAATGAACTATTCAAACCAGATTATAAAGGCTCGTTTAGTTACTTCGATCTTGGTGACCCGATCGAAACCGAAGCTATCTTAAAAGGAGATAAACTACCAAGTTATCTAGAGTTGGCTCGTTATGTATACTACACAGCAACCGGTGAAGAATTTGATGAATCCAAGCTTGACGAGTCCAAGAATTTTGTTGGCTCTTCTAGCCACTACGACGTATACATGCTCTATAAGCCAGACCTTGAATACTTGAAGCAAACTGCCCTTACGCTCAATATGGCTCGTGAATTAAGAGCCAAGGACGGTACAAAACCACTACTTGTGTTCGCTCCTACTAAATATGTAGAGACGGGAGAACTTGAAGAGCTGAAAATCGACTTTTGTCAGCTACCATTTGAAATATATAAGGTTAATAAGTAATGGAACTACGGGAGTATCAAAAAAAGGTAGTAAACCGCCTTTCGCAGTATTTAACTGAGCTTGTTAATGAAAGAGAACGTTACTTACGTTTAATGCATACAGAACCAGATTTAGCGAGTGACGTTCATTATCCTGAAAGAGCCTGGAAAAAGATAGGTCTGGACAGCTACGTAAAAACGGTTAATGGGCTTGCGAAACCAACCCCCAATTTGTACTTTAAAATACCTACCGGTGGTGGCAAAACCTTACTAGCTTGTCATGCCATAGACCTTATCAACAAGGTATATATAAATAAACAAAATGGCATGGTACTGTGGATAGTACCTACAACCCAAATCTATAAACAAACGCTGCTTAGTTTACGTGATCGTGAGCATCCTTATCGCCAAGTATTAGATATTAGCAGTGGTGGCAAAACCCTAATCTTAGAAAAGACTGACCGCTTAATGCCCGATGACATAGCTGAAAATCTATGTGTAATGCTACTGATGTTACCCTCGGCGGCCAGGCAGAGTAAGGAAACATTAAAGCTGTTTAAGGATAATACTGGTTACACAGAATTTTTGCCTGCTGAAGATGCCTATAAATTGCAAGCTGAGTTATTAGAGCGATACCCTAATCTGGATACTTTTGGTGAACAGGGTTATCTGTGGGGTAATCTGCCTAAAACATCGCTTGGTAATGTGCTTAGAATATTACAGCCCATAATTATCGTTGACGAAGGCCATAAAGCCTATACCGACAATGCCCGTAGTACAATCTTAGGCTTCAATCCGTCCTTTGTCTTGGAACTATCTGCAACTCCGCCAATTAGCGCCAACAAGCTTGTCTCGATAACTGGAAAAGAGCTAAACGATGAGCAAATGGTTAAACTTGATTTGCACCTTATCAATAAAACGACTGTAGGTTGGAAAGAGACCGTTAATGATGCCGTCAGTAGACGTTCGGAATTAGAGCGTAAGGCACGAGAGTATGAACAGAACACCAATAACTATATTCGTCCTATTATGCTGGTACAGGTCGAACGAACAGGCAGAGACCAGCGAGATACTGCCTATATTCATGCTGAGGATGTCAAAGAATACCTAATAAAACAATGTAATATACCAGAAAACCAGATAGCTATAAAATCGAGTGAAAAAGATGATATTGAGGGTATAAAATTGTTAGCTCGTGATTGCCCAATAAGATTTATTATCACTAAACAAGCCCTACAAGAAGGCTGGGACTGCTCATTTGCTTACGTGCTCTGTGCACTTACCAAGTCTCAGTCAGAGACCGCCATGACCCAACTTATAGGCCGTGTACTAAGGCAGCCTTACGCAACCAAAACGGGCATACGGCAACTTGACGAGTGTTACGTCTACAGCTTTCAACACGACACCTCAAAGTTAGTAAGAGGCATAAAACAGAATCTAGAAGGTGAAGGTTTAGGCGATTTAGTCGGACGGATTGCCGTTGACGATGACGATGCTAGTAATCCTGATTATATTGAATCACGTAAAATTGAATATCGGGATAGATTTAAAAAGTTCTCAGGAAGAATCTTACTACCCGTTTTTGCGGTTAATGATGGACATGGGTGGCGGGAAGTACGTTACGCAACCGACATTTTAAGTCAGATAAATTGGAATGAAACAAATCTACAGTTAATTACTGAACTAAAGCTAGAAAATCGCCTGTTTGATGACGTAACTGTTTCTGTTGGCGTGGATGCGGACGGTAGACCTGTTGCCACCAAAGAATCTGAAATAAGCTATAGCTCAATAATCGATACCGACTTTGTAACACGACAAATTATAGATATAGTGCCTAATCCTTGGGTTGCTTTTGACGTAGCAAGTAAAGCTGTAGAAATGCTCATCAAAAACTATAACGTCGAAGTCGTAGCAAGTAACTTGGTGTTTGCTATTGAGCAGTTAAGAAACTTATTACTTAGTGAAAGGGATAGACTAGCAGAGCAGATATTTCGTTCGAATTTAAAATCAGGCAAAATAAAGCTGTACCTTTTCAAAGAAGCGCCTTTACGAAGTTCGGTTGTTGTTCGCAGTAAACAACCGCTTATGAATGTTTATGAGGGACAGCCACTGAGACAGAGCCTGTTTGATTACGTTCCAAAAGATGACCTTAATAATTTAGAAGAAGCCGTTGCGCTATATCTTGATGAGCAAGAACGATTACTGTGGTGGTATAGAAACTTAGCTAAAGCCGATTATCGTTTGCAGGGCTGGAAGCCTAATCGTATATACCCCGACTTCTTAGCCGCTGAACGTACTGGCGATGATGGTTATGACAAGGTTTATGTTATTGAGTCAAAAGGTGAGCAATTAGCCGGCAATGAGGACACTGAATATAAAAGGACAATAATCGATTTATGTAATGAAATGGCCGTTGAAAAGAACTGGAACGAGCTTAATCTAGGAGTTGACACGGATTTTGTATTTGAAATGCTTGACGAAAAGTCCTGGAAGACTCAACTCAACAACTTAGTTGGAGTTGAAGGATGAACGGCTTTAAGGACGTAGCTTATCAGATACTCAATGAGGTAGCAAAGCCGCTTCATAGTAAAGAAATAACCAATATTGCGCTTAAAAAGGATTGGCTAAAGACAGCCGGCAAAACTCCAGAAGCTACCATGAATGCTCAACTCGTAGTTGATATAAATAAAAACGGCAATAAGTCACGTTTTATAAAAACAGCTCCATCTACGTTTGCTCTAAATACGCTCGCTGCTGACGCTTCTTCCATGCCAGAAATTAAACAAGAAGCTAAGAAGCAAGCAATTATTTCCAGCCTATCGTCTAAACAAAAAGGCGACATTGCAGAAGCAAGAGTTGCTGAGTTAATAACGCTTTATGGTGACACCGAAGTATCTTGTTTTAAGCCTATTTCTGATGACGAGGGAATTGATCTGATCGTCAAACCAAAAGGTCAATTCAAAACATTGTACCTGCAGATTAAAAGTCGTTTTGGGAGCAACCCCTCAGAGATTTATACCGCAACCGTAAAAACCGGTGGTGTAGTGGATAATTATTCTATGGCATTTGTTTTCTGCTATTTTGACACTTTTAAGGGTGATGTAGACGATTATCTATGGTTTATACCAGCTCATGATTTTATTCAGAAGGCAAATCATTTACAGGATGGTAGAATGTTAGGCTTTGTGGCTGGCCGTAAGCAGAATGCTTCAAATAAATGGGATGATTATTTAATCGAGAAAACTGATTTATCTTCAAATATCATTGAATTATTAAGTAGGTTCTAAATGAAGAGCAACCTTTTTGATTTGTTCCATAAATTCAAGCTTGTGCAATATAACAAAGAGAAGTTTTTTAAAAACTTACCACCTAAAAAGTTAGCCATAAATTCTATTCTACTTTTGATTAAGTGTTCTTTTA
>JAJZOE010000028.1 GCA_021829145.1 bacterium
AAGGCCATTCACTCCAGCTACCATCATCAACCCACGAAAACACACCATCGACCCATACGCCTATTTTATGCTGTGAACTTCTGGCATTAGTTAAGTTATCAAGTCCTACATATGGATAATAAAAATCATGTACTAAGCCAGACTCGTCTAACCCTATAAATAATTGACCATTACTTAAAACAACTGGTCTGCCCATCCTACCCCCTGTTATCGTTTAAATATTTGCGCCTTTTTCCATCATTCGCGAACGTAGATCATGAAATACATTCATAAAATTAATATACGCATCGTATGGTGTTTCATAGGGGCTGAAGTAAGCATGTATGTCGCCATCACCAAACCATTTGACACACATATAATAAAAATGGTCAGAAGTTTGTAGCTTACGCCAGTCTTCAATTAAAGACCAATCATTTAGCTCATGTAAACGATCCTCTAACTCGTAAAGTGATTCAATAGCTTGCCGCTGCATAGAGTTTCCTAACCAGGCGCTTAAGTCTCTTTCCGTATCGGCCCATGTAACCGTATTAGGAACATCTATTTCACCGACCGCATCAAGCTGGTCTGCGGCTTCACTTAGACTTAAGAAATTATGCTCTTCTGACTTAAGCCATTGCTTAGGTAGCTCTTCAAGGAACTGAAAAATACCGGACTCTTGCCACTGATGTTCTCCGAATGTTTCATAATCCATAAATAAATTAAAGTTGGTTGCATCATTGTCTTCACTAAGCCAATGAGAAAATTTATCTGCTGTTAAAGGCCATTCACTCCAGCTATTGTCACCGAATCTAAACGCAATGTCGTCGCTCAATCGGTAATTTTTAAGTAATAGCTTTATATCTGGAGCGCTAACTGGCTTATACGCATAATTAGGGCTTCTCCAGCCTAAAAGTGGATCCCAACCTTCAGCAATTACCGCTTTATATCCGTTTTGCTGAGCCCATACAGCAACATCGTTGTTATATGCTAGCTCTGTGTTCCTAAATACCCTAGGTTCTTGGTTAAACAATCTTTTAACTATATCCCGGTGCATCACTACTTGAGTTTCGAATTCTTTTCTTGAATAAAAGAAAGCCAAGCTGTGATGATATGTTTCGGCAACTATTTCTACACGACCGGTAGCTGTTAGTTTTTGAAATGTTTCGAGAACGTCAGGCGCCCATTTTTCTAGTTGCTCTAATAATACTCCGGACATTGATAAGTTGACTCTAAACTGAGGGTACTTATGCAAAAGTTTTAATAAATGCTCGTTTGTCGGAACATAGCTTTTCTCGGCAACTTTAGCCAGTATTTTTTCATTGCTCTCTCGAGAGTCCCAATCAGAGTCAAAGTAATTATGATTTATACCGGAGTCAAAAATTGTATAGTGTCTGATACGATAGGGCTGATGTACATGAAGATATAGAATTATTGACTTCATACTGTTGCCCTCAACAAATGCCTGCTATAGATATCTTTTATCTTAGAAGCAGATTTTTGCCAACCCAAATTGATTAGTTCATTATCCATTTCATTCTTAATTACTTCGTTAAGTTGTGGGCTTTCAAGGAAACCAACTATTTTGTTGGCCATCTCATTAATATCCCAGAAATCAACCTTAAGACAACTATGGAAAACTTCACTTACGCCTGCTTGTTTACTAATTAGTGACGGCACGCCGTAAAATCCGGCTTCTAAGGGGGTTAGCCCAAATGGCTCAGAAACAGAAGGCATAACAAACAAATCAGCTATACCAAATGAATCACGCCATTGTTTTCCCCTTTGAAATCCGGAAAAAACAACATTAGGTCCAATACCCAGATCTGCCGATAGGGCAATAAGTTCATGATACTGCTCGCCACTGCCCACTATTAGAAATATTGTCTTTGGCAAATGCGCAATAACTTCTTTAGCTGCATATAAGAGATTAGTTAGACCTTTTTGCACCGTTAATCTGCCGATACTTGATACAACCTTATAGCCTTGTGATTTCAACTGAGTCAAATACCGGTAAGCATTATAATCATCAAGGGATTCGTAATGATCTGGGTCGATATTGTTGTGTACTACCTCGATCTTATCAGCTGGAATACCGTAATCACGTATTATGGCATTCTTAGTTAGCTCGCTAACCGCAATAATAGTATCAGCTTGTAACATAGCCATTTCTTCTATTTCCTGGACTAGAGGGTTGCCTCTATGCCCGCCGGCCCGGTCAGACTCCACTGAATGTACATGTAGTATAATTGGGCACTTCTTCAGTGCTTTAATTCGAAGAGCCGCTCTAAATGTTAACCAGTCATGAGCATGCACTATGTCAAAACTCATATTTTTAGCCATATCTGCTGCAGCCCGTTCGTAATGCCAAGCTTGTGAGTATATATCTTTCCATTCTTCATGTCCGTCGTGATAGATGTACTTGTAGCTGTCGTAGGCAATCCCGGACTTAAGGATCTCCAAAACTCCTTCAGGCCTTGCTGCCAGAACGCGCATAAACTTAATGTCGTGCTCCGCTTGGTAGGGAAGTATAAATTCAAGATCCACCTCAGTTTTTGAGAGCGCCTCACAGAGCTGGTAACAAGCGACCCCTAGGCCTCCGCTATTATGCGGTGGCAATTCCCAGCCAAGCATTAAGACTTTCATTTAGCTTATATTTTTTCTTTATTTATCCTTTTGTGAACTCCACTTTATTTTAGACATAAAACAGCTTAAGCACAAGCTTTTTCGCTATTTGTACATCTTACTGAATTTAAGGCTTACTTTTTTACCGCCAGAAACTCACTCAGTGGCTACATTGCCAATATAATACTTAGTGCTAATGATTACAAAGTTTTTATGGTTTTATAGCAAGCTATATCTCAGAAATTGTTAATCGGTTCAACTAATTTACGACCCGTATCAACAGCATAACCTTCTAGAATGTTATCTTTAAACGGATATTAACTACTATAATCGACTTAAGACTTATTTCAGCAGGCAAAGTCTTAGGAGATGCTTGATGCGGCATAAATCTCATGTCACTAATAATGTGTGGTTCAGGTATTATGGTAGGCTGGTTAATCTGATTTACGCTCTGAACACCAATCCGGTCGCCATTAAATAAATCGATTGGTGCGCCTTTATGATAGTTATTGTAGTAGTTTTGTCCAAGAATAATCGGGTTTTTACGTTGTTAAACCAGATGCCGACATTTGTTATCTGTACCATGCCATAATCAACTGCTCTGTAAATAGTGAGGCCGCTATCTCCCCGTATTGCTTAGCGTACTTGCCCAAATCTGAACAGTGGCAGCCATATGATCTTCTTACGCAGTATCATCAATAGCAATAACTTTTACCTGCTTTGCAGACAAGGCTTAAGCCCGATAAACATCAGAGCTGACGCGTTTCTAATTTGAAAAGCACGTATATAGCCAAGTACAAACATAAACTAGATAGATCAACGGCACCGATAAATCTATTGATCTTATGATTGTGCTTTGGTTATTGGTTTTACTTAGGATTAAATATATACATAAAACATTATCTTACGGATTATCGTTAGTCTGTCAATGTTGTTGCCTAATCATGACATGCTGCCTGCAAGGTTAGACATTTCCGTGACCAAACTCTTCTATCGATTAATGAAATAAATATTGTATAAATTCGTCAATTATTATCTGAACCACCATAGCACGCAAATGCGTATCGCCGTTCGTGCTCAATGAAAAGTTACAGAATTAAAGCATAATTTCTTTGTACTGGCCACCTATATATCTCAATGCAACGAATGTAGAGCCTGCTTCTATGACATCTATCAATAAACCGCTTAGAGTACGACTAAACAAAACCCCAATTAAGTAAAGTCCAAGCAGTACTTTTAATATTAACACTACTTTTTTTACATTTTTAGAAAATAGAAGATACGTATATATGTAAATCAGAATTCCCCAAATGAACCCCAGTAAGAGGTATAGTACGATCGATACTAATGTATTTGAAGTACCTGAATTACTATTAAAATATTTTGCGTAAGCGTCGTGGGTTACCTTGAAAGCTAAAAATAAAGTAATCAAAGTTAGGGTCAGATTCAGTAGTGTGTAAACAAGCAAAAAGGGATGCTGTTTAGCTAAGCTTTTCCTGGGGTTATTTTTCATATTAAACAAGTTTACTGCTTAACTTATCTCAGTAGTATTATTTTTTAACAACAGACCTTTTAAGTGGAGTATAGCATAAGCGCTTTTTGCACTTAAAATGTAAGAATGGGCATAATGCGTAAAGTAAACTAACTTAAAGAAAATTCGTGGCAGGGGAGACAGGACTTGAACCTGCGACACCCGGTTTTGGAGACCGGTGCTCTACCAACTGAGCTACTCCCCTAAGACTGAGGTAATTATACCTTACATTTATGACACACTTTATTCTCTTATGCTAATATAAAAACTAAATTATGGCCGAACGTTTAAATTGGGTTTCTGAGAGAACATTAAACACTCCAAGTTTAGATGCCTTTAAGATGGCTTTGGCAGATTCTTCTAATTTAACAGCCGTAAAAACACCAATCCCAATTTTAAAGGATGAAATAACTGACAATCCGGTATCATACTATGCGTTAGCTCCGATAATGCCCGAGTACGACGTACATCAGATTGATGAGGCATTGCTGACATTACTAACAGGTTATCGCAAGCAATTAGCGCTTCATCAGATAAATCCCTTAATATTTCAAGTAGATTCTTGTATTGCAACGTGGCCGGAACCAATCGAAGCAGCCAGATTAAGTTTTTCCGAACATATCGGACGAATTGTCGTAGATAAGCGAGTTGTGTTAGCTAAAGAGTTGGCTACGCGGCGATTAGACACTATTTCTAGTATAAGTACATTAAGCCACACCATAATCGCCGACATATTTCCTGATATAGTATCTGCCAAGGCATCAAAGGATAATTTACGTAAAGCCAACTCATTGTCTGCATACGCTGCCGCACATCTACGATACAGCACAAAAAAATCAGCTATTCTAAGCTCAATAATTAAACTAAGGCATACTAAACAGCAATAGTACCTATATGCTTGACACTACGAATACGTTTACGTTCTCGCTCGCTCAAACCGCCCCAAATACCGTATTTCTCTCCGTTGGTTAATGCGAAATTCAGGCATTGTTCGCTTACTATACATCCACGGCAAACTTCTTTAGCTTCGCTAGCCGAACTTCCACTTTCAGGAAAGAATAAGTTAGGATCAACTCCTGCACAGTTGGCTAATACCATCCATTCACTACTTTTATTTGCTAATATAGTTAATTTATTTAATCTTTCTTTTTCCATTTGAATTGTATTATTTTCCAATATAAGTAAAATTGCAAATAATTCATATTCGATGAAAATAACATTATGAAGATTGTATTTAAAACTATGCTTTACCTTAAATAATGATCGAAAGAACAACTATACTTACTTCCCAAACAGAGAATAATCTGCTATAGATATCTACAATGAATAAAGTAGTGCCGACTAAGCCTTTGTTAATAATGCTCTATGGTTATCCTGGCTCAGGCAAGAGTTATGTCGCTCGACAGTTATCTAATCACCTACAAGCAGCACACGTACAAGGTGACAGGATAAGATTCGAGCTGTTTGAGCAACCAAGGTTTGACAAACAAGAGAATGCGGTAGTAACCCAATTAATGGATTACATGACCGAAGAGTTCTTAAACTCCGGTATTAGCGTGATATATGATACCAACGCTCTTAGAGCTGCCCAAAGACATAATTTAAGAGATGTCGCGCGCAGGGCGCATGGTCAGTCTTTAATTATATGGGTACAGATAGATAACGAATCTGCATTTTACAGAACCCAGAAAAGAGACCGGCGGAAAGCCGATGATAAGTATGCTCCGACCATTGACAGACCAACATTTGACTCCGTAACCAGCCACATGCAAAATCCAAGCACAATCGAAGATTATGTTGTAATTAGCGGTAAGCACGTTTTTACCACTCAATTAAGCGCTATCATGAAGAAGCTTCATGATATGAATGTGATACGAATGGACGACGTAGGTAATGGAGTAGTTAAACCGGGATTAGTTAACCGTATCCCCAATCCTGCCGCCGGCAGGGTGGATATGAGCCGTAGGCGCAACATTATTATCAGATAAGAAGTTGAACTTTAAGTTTAATAAAAATGGCAACAAAAACTTTTGAGATTGATGGTTTAGGTAATGTGACAATTACTAAGCGTAGTTCTAATCGCCACCTTAGGTTGTCTATCGGATCACATGGTGAGATAAAAGTTTCGATCCCTACATGGGCTCCCTATAACGCTGGACTAGATTTTGTCTTGTCAAAACAAAGTTGGATAGAAAAAAAACGTCCAAAACAAAATATCTTAAACCCAAATCAGCAAATTGGCAGAGCTCACCGACTTAATTTTGTAGCTGTTAATGTTGATAAGCCTAAAACTAGAATCAAGGGTAATACCATAGTAATTAGTCATAACAAATATTTGCTATACTCCGACCCGTCTGTCCAGGCTGCTGCTGTATCTGCCGCGACGAAAGCGTTAAGGCAGCAAGCTGAGAGCTTGTTACCAAAAAGACTTAATAGCTTATCTCAAGCACACTCTTTACCTTTCAAAGATGTCCACATAAAACAGCTATCTCGACGTTGGGGAAGCTGCGATCAAGATAAACGTATTGTATTGAATCTTTACCTAATCCAATTACCCTGGGAATTAATAGATTACGTTATTTTGCACGAATTAACTCACACTAAGCACTTAAATCATAGCGCCGCCTTTTGGTCGACGCTAGAAACAATTGCGCCAGATGCCAGACAATTAAAAAAAGCTATTAGTAAATATCACCCGGGTATAATTTAGCATTAGAGGTTTTAACTTTTTCAATTACAATACATCTTAAATAGTTATGACTAACCATTCAATAATAAAACCATTTGCCAAAAAACAAGACAGTCTAGCCTATAGTCGTCTTACTAGTCTGATCAATAGCATGGCCGACGGCGTACTGGCGGTTGATAAACATATTAATGTAGTAATATTTAACGGCGCTGTATTAAATATACTTGATAGAAACAATATTAAGGAAGGCCAGTCCTTAGGAACCATTTTTAAACCAATCGATAAAAATAACCAGCCAGTGGATATTGTGAAAATGGTAGAAGAAACTACCTTACCAACTACAAACAGAGATTTGCGTTTAGCTTATGCTGATGGTAGCCTGTCAAATTTGTATATCAGCATTGCGCCGGTACATTTGGGTTATGGCGAGAAAGGTCAAGAGGGTTATGTGCTTCTACTAAGAGATATAACGACAGAAAAATCACTTGAAGAGGAGAGGGATGAGTTTATCAGCGTCGTTTCTCATGAACTAAGAACCCCTATTGCTATAGCTGAAGGTAATATATCCAATGCCCAGTTTATAGTTGAAAAAGAAGGGGATTTAAAAACAGTTGCTCAAGCTTTAAAAGAAGCTCACAACCAAGTTATATATCTATCCGATATGATTAATGACTTATCAACTTTAAGTCGGGCAGAGAGGGGTAAATTAACGCTAGACATTGAACAGATTAATGTACATGACTTAATAGTAGAGCTGGCAAATAATTACCGGCCAGAGGCCCAAGCTAAAGGTCTAAAAATTAATACAGTTCTTGATCCTAATCTGTCCCTACTTAGCTCCTCGAAACTTTACACAAGGGAAATGCTACAGAACTTTATTACTAATGCTATTAAATATACCCCAAAAGGACAAATTACTATCTCCGCCAAACAAAAAAGATATGGTGTTGAATTCAGTGTTGCCGATACTGGCATTGGTATAAGTAAGGCCGACCAGGAAAGAATTTTTGATAAGTTTTACCGCTCCGAGGATTACCGAACCAGACAATCGAACGGTACCGGCCTCGGGTTATATGTAACCATGAAATTAGCCCGTATAACTCACTCTGAAATAACTTTTAGCAGTGAATTGAATAAAGGGTCTGTATTTACAATCCTAATACCTAATATTGCAGTTACTAAAACAAAAAATTAATTATGAGATTCATTGGTGTAGCATCACCGGCGGCGCTACGCTCCGTCCTTTCCAAAGTACCGTCCCAAATTCATAACGCCACATCGACAAGTGTTGAAGATAAATATCCAATATCCCGGCAAGTGGCCAGGAAAGAAAGCCGCCAACCATCGTAATTCTGTAGGTGATCTTACAGGCTAATCCAAATACAATACTAAAAACTATAATAGATAAAACGCTTGTGATAATTAAAGTCCAAGCTAATACAAATAGTGCACTGATTAATATTATTAATGAACTTAAGATACCACCAATTTCCAGTAAGCTAACAAGAGCTACAAATTCCGGCTGACGGTGCAACTGAGGATAGCGTAATCTTAGTGCCGTTTCAAGTTCATCAATCGGTTTTTTATTACTGATAACTTCATCATATTGGAAAAAACTATAACCATCGTTATTAGCCGCTCTACGGGCAAAATAACTTTCGCAAACAACCCTGCGACTGATTGCTTTAAAGCCACCACAATCATTAATAAAGCTGCGTCCAGCAAGCCAGCAGGTACTTAATACTGGTGGTCGTTGAATACCTCGTCGAGGCAAGCATATCTCCCATGCATATCTTAAGGGCTGAAGCAGCTTGTTTATCTGACCGGACATTAAAGTATTTTTAGGTAATATAGAGATCATCTGTTTTTTACGATTAATCAAAGCAGAGACCAGAAATTTTAATGATTCCTTCGAAAACCGTGTATCTACGCCACAAAACATTACAATATCTCCATTTGCTGCTTCTAATAACTGTTGATAAGCCCAGTTTTTGGCCAGCCAGCCCTGTTCGACGGGCTTACCAGAGATAAACTCAACCCCATCATGTGCAAACGATCTTATTATTTCCGGTGTTCTTCTGGTAGTTGAATTATCGTCAAGCACCAATATTTCGAGTTTCGGATAATCACAGGCCACTAAAGATAGCAGGCAGTCATATAAATCCTCCGTTTCATTTCTGGCGGGAATTGCCACAGTCAGTGTTGGCGCATTTGACTCCAACAGTGGTGTATTCAGCCTAATTCGCCTAGTAACGTTTTTATGCCTTAGGGTTGAGCCAAGTAGTACTAAGCCAATTAACAGTTGCATAGAGGATAGGATGATCCAACGTAGCCTATGAATTACAAAAACGTTAGTTAAAAGGGCACCGACCATTAAAATGACTAACTGAAATCCCAGCAACCGATAAGCGCTTTTTCTAACGATATGCTTTAAATGCTCTATTTGTATTTTGCTGTAGCCAATCCTGTAGATATTAAACAGCCTATAAATAGAAAGATAAAGTAATACAATTACCCATAGCCGGTTAGCGCCGTAATATAGCAGAACACCGTTAGCAAGAACCAATAGTACAAAAAGTATCAAACTTATTAGCCGACGATAAGAGAACAAGAGTCCATAACTAATTACAATCTCTAATAATCCGCAGATAAGAATCAAACTGATACTTATAACCATAACTTGTTTAATATTATCAGAATCGTTAAGTAATGAACTTGCTAAATAATATTTATATATAGCACTAATAGCCAGTTAGTATCTAACAGAATCAACTAAATAATTAAAATCCTTTACTTCTATATGTTGCTATAATAAATGGATGTTGCTATACTTGACTTAGTTGCCTACAACTTAGATTGTAGGCTTTTTAAATTATAAGGGTGAGTAATAAACCGGATGGCAGACAATCCTAAACCTAAAAAAAGGCGACTAAAAGCACCACAAACGGTGCGAGAAAAAGCCCAGTCAAAGGCATCTAAGACAGAAACCAGCAAACCTAAGAAAAAAGGTAAACTAAAAAGTATTATTGGCTGGCCTTTTAAAAAAATTGCTTGGCCTTTTAAAAAAGCTGGCAAATTTCTAGGCAGATACCGGGTTTTCAGGTTTATAGCCAAGATATTTAAATTCCTAGCAAAGATATTGCTAATAAATTATTTTATCAGCAGCTGGAAAGAACTTAAGCTAGTTACCTGGCCCAGTCGTAGAGAAAGTTTGCGTCTAACGTTTGCAGTTTTAGCTTTCGCCATAGTTTTCGGTGCATTAGTTGCAACTTTAGACTACGGGCTAAGCCACTTGTTCAAATCATTATTACTTAGTAAGCATTAGGAGAGATTACATGGCAGTTACAACCAATAAAAGGTATGACACTAGTAAACGTTGGTACGCAATACATACCTATAGCGGATATGAGGAAAAAGTAGCGGAGAGTATCCGGCAACGAGCCGAAAGCCTTGACATGGGAGATAAGATTTTTCAGGTATTAGTGCCTAAAGAAAAAATGATTGAAATAAAGAACGGTAAACGCCGTATTGTTGAAAAGCGCATTTTCCAGGGCTATGTACTCGTACAAATGAAACTAAGCGAAGATGCTTGGTATATCGTAAGAAATACTCCTAGTGTAACTGGATTTGTCGGCAGCGGTACTGATCCTACTCCAATTGAACAGGAAGAAATCGAGAAAATTCAAAAACGTATGGGTCTTGAACAACCCAAGCATAAGATCGATTACAATATAGGTGAAGTTGTTAATATTGTCGACGGGCCATTTAAGGGATTTGACGGTAGTATTAATGAAATTGATGCTCAGAAGGGTAAATTAAAAGTTCTGGTTAATATGTTCGGGCGCGAGACTCCTGTTGAATTAGATAGTCTGCAAGTAAAACGGGTTTAATAAATTTTAATGGAACGAGGTGAAGAAGAGTATCTTCAATACGCCCAGCCGGTATGTATTCTTAGTGATGAACAACTAATGAAGATAGGGCTAATATTGTCGGCCGATGATGTCAGGCAATTAGGAGAAAACGAAAAAAATTATCGGTCAGTAACCGCTCGTTCTATTCGTATGATGGTCGGTTATTTATTTGAGAGTCACTATTTCGACTATCTACTAGTACACGGAACTAAGGTTTATGGAATGTACCGAGGCGAAGAATATGTTGATGCAGAAAAACTGCAAGAGCAAAGTGCTACAACTACCTTTTTACTTCCGCGAATTAACATCAAAACCATCAGTACCGCATATTTCCTCTGATCTGCAAATATTAACACTTGTACTATTGCTAAAAACACCTTAATTTGTTAACATTACTATCTGTTACGCAACTCAGCAGTTACTTTTAGGTCCGCTTCAACCTAAGTTTTACAAAAAGCTGGTTAATATCAGGAGAATACATGGCAGATAAAGCAATAAGAGCAAATTTAAAGATGAAGTTACGGGCCGGCCAGGCGAGTCCTGCTCCGCCAGTTGGTAGTACCCTAGGTCAATACGGGGTTAATATGATGGACTTTATCAACCCATTTAATGAGCAGACCAAAGAAATGCAAGGAGCTGAACTTACCGTCCATATAACCATATATGAAGATAGAACAATGGACTTTAGGATAGTTTCTAGTCCCACAGACGATCGAATACGTTCAGTATTAAAAATAGATAAAGGATCCGGTCGCCCTAACAGCGAAAAGATTTCCAAAAAGCTGTCGCAAGCAGACCTAACTAAAATAGCTGAAGACAAAGCTAAAGATATGAATACCGACGACATCGATGCGGTAAAAAAGATGGTAGCCGGCACCGCCCGAAGTATGGGCGTGGAAATCGAACAGTAATAAACCCTAATCTGTGGGAGGCCTGAGGCCGCACGTACCACAAAGGAGAGCAATTATGGCAGAGCCAAAGAAGAAAACTACAGTTTCAAAGAAAACAGCCAAACTTGCAACTAGTAAAAAATACACTGCAGAAGCTGCTAATAAGGCAACTATCGAAAAACAAGAAATTATCGAGCAAACAGACATCTCTTCAAAAGTTGTCGCTAAAGCGGGCAAAAGAAGTGCTAAAGCACTAAAAGAAGCCGATATAAAGCAGGCAAAAGAAGAGCGTAAAACTTACATAGAAGATGAAGCGCCTAAAGCCAAAGATGCTCAAAAACCAACCAGGACACGTTTGGAAAGGCGTTCAAAATCCTACCGTGATAAACAGAAAGTGATTGATCCTAAAAAACTATACTCAATTGAGGAGGCGTCAGAGCTAGTTATAAAAACTAATCCAGTTAAATTCGATGCTACAGTTGAACTACACATCCGATTAGGTGTTGACCCGAGACAGGCCGATCAAAATATTAGAGACACTATATTGTTACCCTCAGGTAGTGGTAAAACAATTAGAGTTGCCGCTTTTGTTGACGGAGATGACATCAACGCTGCTAAACAGGCCGGTGCTGATCTAGTTGGAGAAGCAGAAGTAATTAAAGAGCTGGAAGCTGGAAGCTTTAGCTTTGATATTCTAGTATCAACTCCTGCACAAATGCCTAAGTTAGGTAAATATGCCCGTCTACTCGGTCCCAGAGGTCTAATGCCTAATCCTAAAAGCGGCACAGTAACCAATGACGTAACCAAAGCAATCGCCGAAGCTAAGGCCGGAAAAGTCGAATATAGAGTTGATAGTGGCGGCAATATACATGTTGGCATCGGTAAGGTCAGCTTCAAAGCAAAGCAAATTTTAGAAAACTTACAAGCTGTCTTAAGCAGTATTCAGAGCAATAAACCGGCATCAATAAAAGGTGTCTACGTGCTAAGTGCTTATTTGTCGACTTCTATGGGGCCGTCAATCAAGTTGACAGTCTAAATTTTTACTTTCATTACCGAAAGCAGTCCATTAGCCATTTTGGTAAAACCCCTAACTCCACCCATATAGGCTAAATAGCGGTCGCTCCAGATTGGATCGTATTTATCTTTGAATCGATGGAGACCACTAAACGAATATATCCGATCACCATTAATATATGCAAATCTTAGTACACTACTGATTAGATTATTTTCATCACTAGTCTCATCTAAGCCGACCAGTGGAGAAAGTCCCAGGCTATAATAACGATAGCCCTCCTCGTGCAATTTATATAGTACGTTGTACAACAAAAAATCATTAATATTGGGTGGTGCTTCTATTGAGGCCCTCAGCATATCATAAGTTGCTTCTTGGCTATTAAAGCTATGAGACGGGATAATATTACTAAATGCCTGTATTGTCTGAGCAGCATCTCTAACGATGGCAATCCGGCACTGCTGAATATATTCCTCGCTAAAATAACCCATCACAAAGCCTCGTTCAACTCTGCCTGGTTTGCTTAACCATTCATTAGATATAACTTGTAGTCTGTCGATTACCGCCTTATGGTGTGGTGGATTTAATAATTCAAACGTAAAGTTTTCTTTATTAAACCGGTTTTTAATATTTCTAAAATATTTATTACGAGCCGTCGTTTCAAAATACTTGCTTATATCTACCACCGCTTCTTGGCCTATCAGTTGTGGCTGGTATCCTAGGTCTTTATAAAAATTAATATACCTACCATCAACATGGATTAATGATGGCTGCCAGTCATTAGCCCAACATAGATCATGAAACTGCTCAAACAACTTAGCGAACGAGCCTTTGTTACCAACAGGATCTGCTAGAACCAGCACCGAACCTCTTTTAACCGCATAAGCAAGAGCTGCATCTTTTTGATCACTGAAAAAGTAGTGCTTATCTGCTGGCCATATTTTAAAAAAGTCTTCACTGGGCGCGCCATACCGTTCCATTAGCTTCTTAACCCGTTCACGACCACTTGACTGATCAATAATCCTCGCTCTAACCGGCATAAATAAGGATAAGGCGACATAACCAAGCGACAATACGCTGATAAACGAAAGAGAATCTAAAAATAGTTTTGCCCTATGAGTATATGGATGCAAACTATTTGTAGTTAAGTCGAACTGATCGACTGTGTGATGTACGGCGCTGAGTAAACCGATTTCTTGATGAAAATCCGTCTTATCCATCGACAAGAAGCCAAATATTCCATAGGCTAAAGTAACTAGAAGCACTATTATGGCTATCTTAAGCGAGTTACGAAACGCCGAATCGTCACTTTTTACCTTAAATTCGTCATGCGCTATAAGCAACGCGATAATAATGGCAAGCGGCAAGATAATCGTTCTTACTAACGACATCTCCCCAAAATGACGATATCCGTTATTAGATAAGATCGATAAACTGTCTTGACCAACAATAAAAGCTAGTACCACCAGCGCGACAATCAAAGCATTTCTTTTTCTTCTAGCCAATAAAATACTAAGGTATATAACGCTTAGTCCGAGAAGCAGATGGATGTCAATTGAAAAACGGGTTAATAATCTTAGCCTATGAACAGTGAACTGCTCAAATAAAGTAGCCCAAATATAATAAAGACCGTAGATTCCCACCAGCCAGCTGACTGCAGTTACAATAAACCTTTGTCCGTTTTTGGTCTTGGTTTTTTTAAGATAATTACCCATCTAACAACGATATATTGTACCTGATTAAAACAACTGCTAGTAGTAGTTTTTACATTTGCTTTTTTTACAAGTTAATGCGTAAAATATCTTTAACTAAGTGAGAGGCATCCTTGTCGGTCTATAGCAACACACAAATTAAGGTGGCAATCGACGAAGGGCATATTGTATGTACGCCTTTCAATCCTAAACATATTGCTCATGCCAGCCTTGACGTGACGCTAGGTTATTACTTTTACCGCATTGAGCGCATGAACGAACGCACAATCTACAATCCTTTCGATAAAGAGGATGTCGAGCGTTACTTTGACGGCCCGTATAAGGCTATGTCCCACGAACAGTGGTGTAGACAAAACGGTTTTATGCCGTTAAAAAATATACCGTCTGATCATCCGGTAATTAGTCTTAAACCCCGAGAGCGTATTCTGGCCCACACCCATGAATTCTTTGGCATTAAGCCTCCAGGAGCATATGAATTAAAATCTCGCTCTAGCTGGGGTAGAAACGGTGTCGCAGTCTGCTTTGACGCCGGCTGGGTCGATCCGGGCTATATCAACCGGCTAACCCTAGAAATATATAACCTAAATGACCGAGAAACGGTTGTCTTGCCGGTAGGGGAAAGGATAGCTCAAGCAGTTTTTATGGAAACAGGCGAAGTAGAAGGCGACTATGGAAAGGGCCGAGATAATGGTTTTAGCGGCAAATACCAACAGGGTACAGATTTAGATACCCTAATAAAAACCTGGTCTCCTGACATGATGCTGCCTAAGGCATATAAGGATCAACGTACGCTACCGCAAAAGATTAACGGAATGGCTTATGACTAAAGGCAAGTATATAGTTATCGAGGGACCGGAAGGTGTCGGTAAAACCACCCAAGTGGAAGAACTAGGCAAACGACTACAGGCGGCAGGGCTACCTGTTAGAATAATGCGCGAGCCTGATTCACAAACGGATTTGACGGCTCGTGCTATCAGAGGCCTAACTCAGGATCCACGTTTTCCGATGAACACCAATACTGAAGTCTTACTTTACAACGCAGCCCGTTCACAATCCTTACAGGTAATTAAACAAAGTATCGAGTACGGTGTTTACTGTATAGTCGATCGAAATTATTTAACAACTCTGGCAGTACAGTACTATGGCCGAGGTGATATATCAGATTACCAAACGATTAACAACATAATCGCTTTTGCTGTTAACGGGACCGAGCCTGACTTGACTATTGTACTTGATGCCCCGGTGTCTGTCCTCAAAGATCGGTCAGATAAAAGACATAGTGGAGAGCGCTTCGACAATCTAGATGTAGCCTTTTTAGAAAGAGTTAGAGCTGGCTATTTATGGGAGGCAAATCAGCGCAACTTACCTATTGTATTTGCCGATGGCAGCAGCGAAGAAGTAACTGACCGAATCTGGCAACACGTCACTAAATTACTGAGCATTAGAACAGTTAAGGCAGAAACCACTAATCAAATTCAGTCAATAGGAGAAATTATCAAAACAGAGCCTCCTTTAGCCGTTAATCTTGTAGTTGATCAAATTAAACGCGAAGATCTAAAAACCGAAGACTTGATAACAAAAGAAGATAACAAGTACATTATTACGCAAAAAGGCAAACAGTACTTAAGTGAAATAGTTACTAATACCGATAGTGATGTTTATGGCTTCTATGGCCAACTGGCACCGCCAACCATCGCTGCAGCAATGGCCCGCTTAAGCCGCCGAGCTGACGATATGCGAATTACCTTACTTGAAGAGTTTGCTGCCAATGAAGGCAAGGATAACCAGCTATTACAAAGAGTTATAACTGCATATGGAGATGATTCGGTTCAGCAATTAGCCGGAATGCACTTTGTCATCGAGAACGCATCGAATTTACTGACAAAAAAACTTGAATGGGGCAGACTTGGCGCATATCTTGAACAATCGACCAGATACATTTATTTCGACCAAAGAAATCAAAAAGGCCATTACAAATATTACACTCCTGCTTATCTGGACACCAAAACTAAAAGAAGCTACACATCGTCTCTAAATAAAATATTTGATAATTACTCCACTATGGTACATGCGCTCACTAAGTACATTAAAGATCACTCTAAGGTGGCGGAAAACGAACGTGACTCAGCCTTCAACGCCGCCGTTCGAGCTCAAGCTTGTGATGCTATAAGATCAGTTTTACCAGTGGCAACCACTGCCACAGTGGGCATTTATGCTTCTGCGCAAGCAGTGGAAAGTCTGATTTCCCATCTACTAAGCGATTCCTTGCCAGAAGCAGACTCGGTCGGTCGCCAGTTGTTAATTGAAGCGCGTAAAATTATGCCAGCATTTCTGGAGCGTGTTGACATAACTGAACGAGGCGTCGCCGCCATGGGCTACCGTGTTTTTACTTATGAACAAGTAAAAGACTTAGCTGTCAAATACTTAAAACCGACACATACTGAATATAACCAACAAACAGTTAAGTTAGATAGTTATTGGCCCAAAAACGAGCTTGATTTAGTTCCCGACATGCTATATGAACATAGCGATCTATCACTCGAAGAACTTAAAAATCAAGTCGACGAATGGACTTATGATCAGAAAGTTGAGGTGTTTAAAACCTATGTCGGCGAGAGATATAATCGACGACACCGTCCAGGAAGGGCACTAGAAAAGGCCCACTATAGCTGGGACTTACTCTGTGATTATGGCATTTTTCGAGATTTACAACGACACCGGATGGTTGACGATTTGCAATGGCAAAAACTAACTCCTCGCTATGGGTATGAGATACCGGCATTAGTCGAAGAAGCTGGTTTAAGTGAAATATATGAACAATGCTTTGATATAAGCCTTAAGCTCTACAGCGACATGCAACTGGCCGGTTATGAGAACGAAGCGCAGTATGCCACATTGCTTGGTCATAGAATGCGCTGGAAGATAACCTACAACGCTCGTGAAGCTTTTCATTTACATGAGCTAAGGACAAGTCCGCAAGGGCACCCTGGTTACCGTAAACTCGTTAAGGAAATGCACGATATGCTGGCTGAAGTACACCCTCTAATGGCTGAATCTATGATATTTGTTAACAAAGACGAAGACCCGGAACTAACCCGCTTAGCTGCCGAACGTTATACTAAATTAAAGCTCGAGAAATTAGATAAAAGAAAACAAAGCAAAAGAGATAGCGATAAGTCGTCTAAGGCACCGGCTTAACATAGTAGTTAACGTTATCTATCGTTAGCTGTCCTTCTTCACTAGTGCCAAAAGTATAATCACAGGCAATGACCGTATCACATACAGCATGCGCAACACTAAAGCGAGCTATTTCTTGTTTATCGGTCGTATCTAAAGAGAAACGGTAGTCCTGGTATTTATGGGGATGCTGCCAGTCGACTGATTCAATTCTTGGGTCAATTAACGTAGATCCGCAGCTTTTACCTATATACTCACCGAGTCTTTCCCGTAACCGATCGTTTACCAGGCGATACTTTGCATCAAAGGAAGGAACGGAAATTAATTCGTCTTTAGCGCCTTCAGCCGCTACCAGGCACCAATCTAGGAATTGTACTGATAATAGATCGGCCAATCTGGGCATTTCACTGTCGCCACGTGTTTTCAGAAGGTTAATGTATAGATAGCGCCAGTCCATCTGGTAACGAGTAGGCCCGTTAGTTTCACGATTAAGTAGCTCAGCATCTTTGCGGTAAAACAATAAATATTCCTGCCTATGGTTTTTGAGAAGCTCAGCAGCATACTCGGTAACTGCACCACTATTTGATCCGACTGTAAGTCTCTCTTTTTGATCCAAGCTCATGTTAAAAACCGCGATTTAGTTTACTATCTAATTCAGTAGTTGTCAAGGACTGAGTTCTCTTTAAAACCTCGTACTTCGGGCTCAGTATAACCGTAGCTGCTTCCGCACATATACAGTCTTTATCTGACTTAACGTCTTCTGCTAGAGCTGTCTCTCCAAGACCTTGTCCGAGATAGAAGTAATGGCTGCTATCCCATTTCCTCATTTCAGCGCTGCTCAATCTTACACTCACTGTTTTCGGTCTATTTTCGTTATTCATGTGTCTACTCCACAATTAAAAAAGGCTTCGGTTGAAGCCTTAGGTCTTGGACTGTACTTGGCGTTCTAACGCGCGGCTTCAACCATTCTGAAGCACAGCCCCATGCGGCCTAGGACATAAATCATTGCGTGCTTCGAAATAACGCTCATAACCTACTTCTTTATACTCTTAAGCCTTCGTTCACGTCAAGGCTTATTTGAAACAATACTACTCTATCGTATAGAACTCAGGAGCTTTGCAACATTTCAGAAGGCGTCTTAAGCTGTAGGCCTAAGTGTACACGTTTGTAGTTGTAGAACTCTAAGTATCTGTTTAGCTTAGCTTGAATTTGGCGGTCTGGAATTCTGTCATCTAAATACCTACCTAGACATTCCTCCTGGATAGTCCGGTTGTATCTCTCGATATGGGCATTGTCATTAGGCCTATGCAGTCTAGAATGTCTGGTATTAATACCTTGTCTTCTAAGCTTATCTTCAAAGTAACGGCTAAACTCCGGTCCGTTGTCTGCTTGAACCATTGAAATCTTAAAACCAAACAACTCCTCGGCTTTAAGTATGGCCGCAGCGGCTATGCCAGGCCTAATCTGGCTATGTATCTCAGCATAGGTCATTCGTGTGTATAGATCGATGACTGTGTATACATACCGTCTGCGCCGGGTGGATGGATCCACATAATGCACAGTGTCTGTCTGAACTAACTCTCCCGGTTTGGTTACGACCGGACGCAGTGGGTTATCTGGCCTGACTCGTTTCTTCCTGCCATCAATGTAATGGTGACGTTTTAGAATCCTTCTGACGCTACTGAGGCTAATACTTACACCATTGTCTCGGGCTAGGTGAAACCAGATAACTTCAGCACAGCGTTTTAGTAATTGCCGTAGGGCTATTACGAGCTCTACAACCGGCTCAGGTATGGCACTAGGCGAGTGTTTAGGTCTGGAGCTAAGTGTAGGTATTAACCATTTCAGTGCGGCTGCCCTAAAGACGCTGAGCCTATTGCCGGGAGTTCTGTTTGGCCGATTGAAGTTTCCTAATTGAACGTTTTGGTTAACTTCTTGCCACTTAAGCTTCCAGCGGTAGACAGTAGATCGATGAACCCCGCACTTATTTGCTACTACCTGAGCAGGTAGTCTCTGCTCAATTAGAAGTTTTAATCCTAGAGCTCTCGCTCTAGGGAGGTTAGGGTTGTTAGAATATGCCATGGTAGGCTCCTTTCTGTTAGGTTTGCACTTACAGTTTAGGACGCCTACCTTTTTTGTCGCAAAGGTCTTGAGATACTACGCTCTATTTGCAAATACAGGTGTATTTAGGTTAAAATATAGCTAAGTTGCCAAAGACAGCGACGGGTATATCCTTGAAAATGTCGCCGAGGTATCAGCACTAGCTGGTTAATCTCTTAAGTGATCTTTGGTATAAACCAAAGATTTTTTATTTGGGCAACGATAAAACTGGCAGCATGGGACTAGGTCGATTCCCATATCTAGCCAAACAAATGTAGAGAAAGGAAAATTTATGCCTTTAACTCGAGATAAAAAGCAAGAGGTAGTAACCGATACTGCCAATCTACTTAAACAATCTAAAATGACCGTTGTAGCCAGCTACAAGGGAACAGCTGTCAAAGATATGCAAACGCTTAGAAAACAAGCGAAGGGCAGTAACACTACAGTTAAGGTTATTAAGAATCGTTTAGTTATTCAGGCTCTTAAAAGCCTGGAAAACCTGAAAGATGTTGACGTTAGCCAACTGGAAGGCATGCTAACCTACGCCTTTAATGCGGAAGATGAAGTTGCGCCAGCTCAAAGTCTGGCCGAGTTTGCTAAAAACCGTCCGACACTAAGCTTTATCGGAGCCATAACACCCGATGGTAAATGGCTAAATGCAGCTGAAGTCACTACACTGTCAGAATTACCAAGCAAACCTATATTAATCGCATCCATAGTCTCATTACTTGGATCGCCGATAAACTCAGTAGTGAACGCGATCGGATCACCGCTACCGAAAATATTATCAGGTTTGCAGACTAAAACTAGTTAATTAAGAATAGGAGAATAAGATGGCCAACATTGAAAAACTAGCAGAAGAACTTGTCGGTTTAACTGTTCTGGAAGTAAACGAACTTAGTAATGTGCTTAAGGAGAAGTATGGCATCGAGCCAGCAGCAGCTGCCGTAGCTGTCGCTGCTCCAGCTAGCGCAACCGGTGAAGCAGCAGCCGAAACAGCTAAAAGTGAATACGATGTCGTTTTAAAGGATGCAGGAGCTCAAAAAGTAGCCGTAATTAAAGCTGTTAAGGACATTACCAACCTAGGCCTAGGTGAAGCTAAGGCCTTAGTTGATGAAGCTCCGAAAACAATACTTGAAAAGGCTAAGCCAGAAGACGCAGAAGAAGCAAAGAAAAAGCTTGAAGAAGCAGGCGCCACAGTCGAACTAGCTTAAACTAGATGTTAATCTTTAATGAACCGCTTCCATTGGGGCGGTTCATTATTGACACAAGGAAAAATTTAATCTTAACTTAACAAAGCAATTTACATCTTGCTTTTTATAAAAATAACAGTTTTTAGTCAAAGATATCCACAATAACCTTTGACATTAAATAAAATTAATGATAGTTTAGGGGTAACTGTCCCGAGACTGACAGAGGCGGGAGCGAGAAAACCCTAAAATGCCAGAAGTACCAGACAAACAGATCAAAAGACTGAGGTCGTTAATACGAGAAGCAGAGACCAATCTGGCTGCTGCTAGTGAGTTATTAGTAAGCTTAGTTGGAGATGATGAAAAAATAGCTCCTGTATCCAGGGAAGAAACTTTAGGCAAAGTTATTGAAGGAGTTTTCGACGGTCAGAACATGGTGGGAAGTGACAGTAAAACATACCCTGTGCCTGCTAATTACGCATCTAAGTCCAAGTTAGTTCAAGGGGACATTTTAAAACTCACCATTGCGGAAGATGGTGCATTTCTTTATAAGCAAATTGGACCAATACCTCGAAAACAAGTGGTCGGTACGCTTAACCTAGAAGGTGGTCATTACTTTGTGAACGTTAATGGCAAGAACTATCGAGTTTTACTTGCCAGTGTTACATACTTTAAAGCTAAGCCAGGCGATCAGGTCAGCGTTAATGTTCCGGAAGATGACTCAAACGCCGAATGGGCAGCGCTAGAAGCTGCTTTATAGCTAACTAATTACAACGAGTCAAAACGGCCTTAGCTAGGCTATAATAGACATATCCATGGGACAAGCACTGTACCGAAAGTACCGTTCTAAAAGCCTAGCGCAAATTGTTGGGCAAGAACACATAACAAAAACTTTAGATCAAGCCTTAAAAGCTAATCGTATTAGTCACGCTTATTTATTTACCGGACCGAGAGGTGTAGGTAAAACCTCTATTGCTCGCATCCTAGCTCATGACATTAACGGGCTAAAGTATACCGACGACAGTTCACACGTCGATATTATTGAGATAGATGCAGCGTCTAACCGGCGAATTGATGAGATAAGAGATATTAGAGACAAAGTGTATATTGCGCCATCTATGGCTAAATATAAGATATACATCATAGACGAAGTACACATGTTAACCAATGAGGCTTTTAACGCTTTATTAAAAATACTAGAAGAACCTCCGTCCCATGTCATCTTCATATTGGCGACTACTGATGCCCATAAATTGCCGGATACTATTGTTAGTCGAACCCAGAGATTTCAATTTAGACCAATTGAGACCGAAAAGGTAATCAATCATTTACGCGATATTGCCCAAAAGGAAACTATTGGTATCGATGATGATGCTTTACGACTAATAGCTCAGCACGGACAGGGAAGTTTCCGTGATAGTATTAGTTTACTTGATCAGTCAGCCAATTATTCTCAACCAGTTACTGCCGAAACAATTCATACGCTGTTAGGAACTCCTCCCGATGAAAGATTAGATCGTTTGATAGCCCAGCTATTCAATGACACATCAAAACATATTATGTCATCAGTTTGTAGTCTGTTTGACAGCGGCTACCCTGCACCAATCATCGCCTCCAGATTATCCTCTAAGCTTAGAGACCAACTAATAAATGAAACATCATATCTTCCTAAAGAAAAGCTACTTAATCTGCTTAATGATTTGATAGACGTACCAGCTTCAGCTGATCCTGAGCATTTTCTGGAGATCTGCTTAATTCGAGCAATGCCAGATACCGACGATAAAATAATCAATCAAAGCGATAAGGTAGTTAAAGCGGTAGAAGTGAGAACGAAAACTGTTGCACCGGACCAAAAACCAAAAGAAAGTTCCAGGCTAACTAGAGATGTAAAACCGAAAAAGACACAGCAATTTGATAAAGTACAACCTGACCTTAAAGAATCCGGTCAATCTACCACTGAATTAAAGCAACCTGCAAATGAAACATTACTAAATGAAGCTAACTGGAATGATGTCTTAGTCTTGCTTAAAGCCAAATACAACACTTTGTATGGTATTGTCAGAATGGCCAAAATCGATACGTCAGAGCCAGGATTAGTAAAACTGCATTTTGCTTTTGTCTTCCACCAAAAAAGAATAAATGATGCCAAAAACAGAGATATTATCTTGGCTGCTATAAAGAAGGTCACTAAT
>JAJZOE010000054.1 GCA_021829145.1 bacterium
ATGGATTCACCCGCAGTTCTAATCAAGGCAATATTAAAGTGAACATTACTACCGGTGTTAGAAGAAAAACTACCAAACACAAACAAGAAAATGACTGGAAACAGAATACCAAAGAATAAGGCCAGCCGATCTCTGAAGAACCGGCGGGTAGCCAGTTTAGCAAAGATATAGACCGTAAACAACTTGCGCTTCAACTTTAATCCCTCAATGCCTTTCCAGTAAGATCAATAAAGACATCCTCAAGGTTTGCCTGCTCGACTTTCTGCTCCTTCTTAAAGCCCTTTTTTAGTAATTGCTTGATTAGAACCGCGGGTGAATCCATTGATATAATCTTGCCTTTGTCCATTATGGCCACCCTTTCACAAAGCAACTCAGCTTCATCCATGTAATGAGTGGTGATAATTACCGTCACTCCTTTTTGCTGGACCATCCGGGTTAAATCCCATAAATTACGTCTGGCTTGTGGATCTAAACCAGTAGTCGGCTCATCCATAAAGAATACTTTAGGGTTATGGACCAGGGCGGCAGCAATGCTAAGCCTCTGTCTTTGACCTCCGGATAAATTCTCAGCATATGAATTTGCCTTTCCGCCAAGATCTACTTCATCTAAGAGAACTTTAGCGTCTACTTTCTCGCCGTAAGCAGCAGCAAACATGTCAATTATTTCCGTTAACTTTTGCTTATCCTGAAAAGCAGCGGTTTGTGGCTGGACGCCAATTATGCGCTTCACCCCTTCAGGGTCTTCGGCAACATTAATTCCGTCAATCGCAATCTCACCGGAGTCAATTGATCTCAGCGACTCCATCATCTCGAGAGTGGTGGTTTTGCCTGCTCCATTAGGCCCTAGAATGCCAAATATTTCTCCCTTATTAACTTCAAACGATATTCCGTCGACGACAGACTTATTATCATAGCGCTTGGTTAGATTAGTAACTTTAACTATTGGCTTGGGCATACATTAAGCAGTATACAAGATAGGACTACTAATAATATAAAAGACTACCGGCGGAAATATAGCCGGTAGTCTTAAGTGTATTTTTATCGTTCTAATTATTTTCGCTTAACAGTAAGGAAACCGTTGCGTGGGTTTTCGTTTACTTCGCGGTCGCTTGGAAGGTCAGTTGCTTCCGGTCGCTTGTCCTTACTGAAGTAATAAATGGTTTGAACTTTGCCACCGCGTAGAGTAACTTTTTTTGAGTTTAAGTAGTAAGTTACACCTTTTGAATTTGTGTGCTGGTATGCCATTTTTAGATACCTCTCCCTCTTAAATAAGTTGTTGGTACCCCTACCATACTCTTTAGAGTTTTCGTTTGTCAACATTTTTCTTGAGGGGAACCCCGACAAACCAATAGAGCCTGAGGCTTAAATGCGTTGATTCGTTGGCTTAACACTTAGAGAAGAAGTCACCAATATAATTCTATTCTCAGATTAGCATTAGGATATTGCATAAGAGGCCGCCGATATATTACACTAACGTGGTAACCATAATCATTAAATTAAGGGTGGAGACAAGACACATATGGATTTCACAAATCGTGGCGTTCCACAACAACCCACACACCAACCCCAGCAGTTCGGTGGCAATCCGCAGCCAGTCAAAAATAAATTAAAAGTACCGAAAAACTCAAAACTGTATAGAGGTATTGTAGTGTTATTGGGGACACTCATAGTACTCTTGATTATCGCAGTTGTATTAGTAATCGGATTTGGCGGACCCAAGTCTGAGAGTAGCTATGTTTACGGTAATAAATTACAGGCCGTATTCCTAAATACCGGCCAGGTATACTTCGGTAACATAAAAAGCATTAACCCGCAATACCTAGTACTAACAAACATATTTTACTTGCAAACAAATAATAACGGATCAAGCTCCAGCTCAAGCACCTCCAATACTAATGTTTCCTTGGTAAAGCTTGGTTGTGAACTACATGCACCATACGACCAGATGGTTATAAACATGAGCCAAGTTACTTTCTGGGAAAACTTGCATAACTACGGTCAGGTAGGAAAAGCCGTTGCTCGCTACGAACAACAGTATCCTAACGGACAAACCTGCAAGAACCAAAGCAATAACACTACTTCAGGTGCCACGACAAATTCAGTCCAAAACGCACCGTCAAGCAGCGCTCCTGCAACAACCAAAAAGCCATAAAAAATAAAAGGAAATAACCATAAATACCCCCTTAAATAGGGGGTATTTTTATGTCTTCAAATATTTGCGGGCAAACTGCACAATAAACAGTAAGGCGGTAAGGATAAAGAAAAACACGGTAGCTAACAACGTCCAGCCAGCTAAATCAGGACTCCAGCTAGGGGAAACAAAGTCAAACTCATAAAGTGAAGCGGGAATTGTAGGCGGATGAGCCCCGTGAGACGTGACATACTGCTCAATACAAGGAACCCGGTTATGTCCGGAGAAGTCAGTCGGATCAAGCTTTTGGCAATATTCCTGAGCCGCTGTATATAAGCCATTGTTAGCATTCAAGGCCGCCTGTTGTTGAGCCTGTAAAAGCCGGCTATAGGTATACTGCAACTGAATAGGCGGGTAAACGGAACCGGTGCCAGTCGATAGATTGGTATTCATGTGAGCCGTAACATAGGCTTGGAGGTTATCTAGAGCCTGCTGTACATTACCGTTGTTTTTATCGGCTTGATAAACAGCCGTCTTAAGCTGGCCCATATGCTGATTATTGTGTCTGAGAGCTACAATGCAAACACTCCCGAAGATTATAGTTATTACCAGAAAGTATAACGGTTTAAGGTTAGAGAACCACCGCCAGGCTCTTTTTAATAGTTTAGTCATAACCCCATTTTACCCCAAGCCACGACCTCTGTACGTGCTAGACTAAATTCATGCATATTTATTTTTCCGGGATAGGCGGTGCCGGGATCGGCCCTTTAGCCGAGATAGCCCTGCAAGCAGGCTACGAAGTTTCAGGCTCAGATAAACGTAACTCTAGTTACATTGAAGCCCTGAGAAAAATAGGTATTAAAGATATTTTTATCGATCAAAGCTATGAACAGATAGCCAACGTGCATACTCACCACCCTATCGATTGGTTCGTATATAGTTCAGCTCTTAGTATCGAACAACCAGATGCACCCGAGCTTCAATTTGTAAGTGAACATGGCATTCGGGCTACTAAGCGCGATGAATTAATTAATGAGATCATTACCAGCAAGAACCTATCACTGATAGCCGTGGCTGGTACGCATGGTAAAACGACAACAACCGCCATGACTGTCTGGCTGAGTAAGCAGCTTGGCCTACCTATAAGTTACTTGCTTCCAGCTAAAACCAGTTTTGGACCTATGGGTCAATATTTAAACGACAGTAAATACTTCATTATTGAAGCTGACGAGTTCGATCGAAACTTTCTACATTTCCGTCCGTCAATCAGTTTAATTAGCGGTGTATCTTGGGATCACCACGAAATATTTCCATCTAGAGAAAACTACCAGCAAGCATTCCTAGATTTCATTAAGCAAAGCCAGCATACCGTAATTTGGCAAGATGACGCCAGCTATTTAGGTATTGAACTGCAATCTAACGAGAATATAAGCATTCAGGACCCTTCTAATCCCAAAATAAGGAATATCAAGCTTAAGGGCTTTTATAACCGTTTAGATGGCTGGCTGGCGCTTCAAGCACTATCCTCAATGACCAAAGCTAGTGTCGATGAGTTAATTAATGCTCTTAACTTGTTTCCTGGGCTTTCCAGGCGTATGGAGCAATTGTTGCCAAATCTATACAGTGATTATGCCCATACCCCTGAAAAAATTAGAGGCGTTATGAGTGTGGCTAAGGAGATGGCTGAGGAAAACAGACAAAATATCGTAGTTGTCTATGAACCACTGACTAACCGGCGGCAGCATTACATAATCAACGACTACGGTAACTGCTTTAACGGGGCCTCACAAGTTTACTGGGTTCCCAGCTACCTAGCCAGGGAAGATCCGACCCAGCGGATACTACCCCCATCAGAACTCATTTCCCATCTGTCTGATCCGACGATAGCTAAACCAGCTAACCGCGACGATGACTTGAAACGGACAATTCAGGCACATCTCGATAAAGGGGATATGGTGTTAGGTATCGCCGGGGGAGGCGGCGGTAGTCTGGATGATTGGCTGAGAGAAAATTTTCTTGTCTAGACTTGGTTGTTTGGTCGCTGTAAATCGGTCCCATAAGTGAATTCGGCCACATTAACAAAAGTATCCTTGTCCCTGATTATTGCTTGCGGTGGCAGTTGTTCTGATCTGGTGCTTATTCCTTGAACTCTTTTTACCGCTGTACCAATAGCCAAGAACTCAATCACGCCACTACCTATATTGTAGATATAGGTCTTAATCCCCAGTACATCATCGGCCCCAATAGCCGCAGCTTGTTCTTGGATTCTTTTCAGCGACTGCTCTCTGGCTCCATAAATGAGTTCACTTAACACTTTAACTTCACCTTTTACCATATTTCTTAGGCTGGCTCTGATACCTCCGGCAAAGCCAAGAGAAAAGACTGAAGTGCCAAGGACTAACTTTAGAGGCACATACCCCATGCGGGTTACATTCCACATTTCTTCCGCTGTTAAGTCACTGGTAATTACTCCCCCGACAGTGTCGGCTATGTTTTGAATTTGTTCGTTATATGATGCAGTACCGATCATCACCATTTCCTGGACACCGCTAACCCCAACCGGCAAGATGGTAGTCCGAACACCGATAACGCTATTAGCGTTCCGGCTCTTGGCTTCACTTACTAAACGTTCCAATGCCAGGTTCCTAGTAATATTAAAGATATTACTAAACTGAGTTACTTCGCCTCTTACCATCTCCTTTAGGCCGCCAACCAAGCCTCTGGCAATGCCGATAGAATAAGCTACATTGCCAAAAACAAAGTCCAACGGTTGATAATTGGCGTCGACCTGACAGAAAAGTTCTTGTCCGTCGCTTGAAGACGTAAACCTTGTCCGCTCGTCATTAACCGAGTAAATTGCCGAACCCACGGACAGAAACTCAACGTTTCCCGGATGAAAGATTAACTCGGAAGTTACACCTGTTGCAGCTTGCGCTCCGCTCTGGATAAGTTCCTGATTAAAACGCTCAAGACTAAGTTTTCGGCCCTCGGCAATCATATTGGTAACCTGGGTTATCTCACCACCAACGGCAGTGCGTATATTCGACCCGAGACTGCCGACGAAGCCTAGGGCAAAAACGCTATTACCGACCAGCAAATTACCCGGACGGTAACCTACCAAATTAACGCAGTAAAGTTCGTTACCCGATAAACCGCTAAACGCCGGGCCACCGCTAAATTGAGCCGGGTTTTCACCAGGCTGCAGGCTGGGATCGGACTGATTATCGAAAATGGACATGATGTTTTATCTCTTTTTATTTGTTCTTACTGCTAGAATTTTATGACTAGTTTTCTATTTCTCAAAATAAAAAGGGTCAACTCTTCGGAACATCCATAGCTCCCTGGCGGATAATTTCAATTGCATCGTCAATTACTCTAATAATAGTGCTTGGTTGCCTACCTTTTAAATTGCCCCCATCAATGTAAGCATCAACCTTATCGCTAAAATATCGCCTGGCTTGATCAATTGTTTCTGATTCAGGTTGGCCTGGGAGGTTGGCGCTGGTCGTTATCAGCGGCCCACTACGACTTAGTACGCCAGTCACAAATTCGTCATAAGGTATTCTAACCGCTATGTCCGGCAGGCCCTGAGTAAGATAATCCAGTTTACTATCGCTTTTTGGAATAATGACGCTAAGTGGACCGGGCCAGAATTGCTCGACGGCCTTTAGATATCTACGCTTTAGGCCCAGGCTGGTTAACTGGTCGATACTAGCAGCAATTAAGGTTCCTGGCTTGGCCTGACGGCTTTTAAGCTCATACAGACGGCTTACCGCTTCTTTGTCTGATGCCTTGGCCACCAGCCCATAGATCGTATCAGTGGGCATGATAATAACACTCCTCGGACGGTTAATAACAGACAGTATGCTTTCAATATCGGTCATATTAAAACCGGTTTACTTGCTTTTAATATAGGCAAAGACTGTCAGTGCAGTCAAAATAAGCAGGAACACAATAGTGCCAATAATAACCTTATTAAGACTATCCGGCCCCCCTTTTACTTGTTTTGGCGTCTGACTTTTAAGTGATTTATCTGCCGGCACGGGCGCTTGAGACGGTTGCTCTTTTACTGGTGGCGGAGTTACATCAACTACCTGGGGCGGTGCCGATTGTGGTGGGGTCTGTTCTATTGGCACTGGCTGTGGCTCCTGGGCCGGTAGCTGATCGGGCGCTTGTGGCTGATTATTGTTTTCGTCCATATCTAACTAAAAATTATAGGTGACTACGAATTGAATTCCAATGTATTTTACTTAAGGGATTATGCAATGACGGATCCAACAGGAAAATAGCGATGACTATGGCTATGATGGCGACAATAAATACCAAAGCCCAGAAGAACGGATGGCCCTTATTATACTCGGCTGGTTTAGATGCCGCTTCCGCTTCGGCTTTTTTCTGATCTGCCACGTCTAAAGTAGCGTCACTTTCCTCAGCAACTATTTCGTCGATCGCTTCGGCTGTTTTTGGATCATCATAATTATCAGGCTGCTTAGGATTAAAGGTGGTCGGTACTTCTTCTTCCTTGAGAGTCTCAATTGGCGGATTGTTTGTTTGCCCCGCTTCGTCCACATCATTGGCTGGGGGCTGAGTGGATTCGGGGATCACTTCGGCAGGCTTGACTTTTTCTGCAGTCTGCAAAGGTGGTGCGCCGGGCACCTCGGTAAAGATATCCAAGGGCGGTAAGTCAACTTCGTCTTTTATGTTCACCCTCTTGGTTGGTGTGTCTTCCGGATCTACCTCTGTATTTGTTGGCTCTTTAGGCAACTCCGTGTCCATCATTTCGTCAACTTCGGCAACTAGCTTCGGGTCTTCATCGCTATTGGAATCTTCTTGAATGTTTATCTTTTTTGCCATTTTTATGCTTTGAGGCTTTACGGAGTCTAATATTCCCAGTTTATCACTATTTAGTTAAAGGAGAATGATTTTAGGATGGTAACCACCGGTGTCTGGAAAGTTGAGTCGGACCAGTTAGTGGAGCCAGCAATAGTAAGCGGTGTTTTACTGCTGACCGGACAGGCTGATGACGTACAGGAATAGAAAGAAAAATATATTAGCGGGTCTATTTGAGCGATATTACTACTGGGAATCACTTGGTCTTTCTGGTATCCGTAATTACCGGTCAAATAAATGCCGTCAAGACCTCCCTTAGTAACAGTCGATGGATACTGCGCAAATGTTATGTAAGTAGCTGCGGCTTGACCCTGGGCCGGACTATTGTACTGAATCTTTTGCGAGCTCATTACCGCTACCGAGCTTGAAGTAAAGGCCGAAGGCACAGCCCCTTGTTTTAAAATGCTCAGTACAATTTGCCCCTGAACCGATTGACCATTAGCGGAAGTCAGGCTCATAACAGGCGAAGACACAGTAATTCCGGCCGATCCACTGTCTACCAGATTCCATGATGATGGATAATTAAAAGATAGGCTAAAGGTGGAAGAGGTATATGGCGTAGTGGGGATAGACGGTGTCGGTACGCTCGGGCTAGAAGCGGAAGATGATGAAGGGTTATTATTCTTTGCCTTTGTTTTTATACTGCTTGAGGTTGAATTATTAGCGCTGGTCGGCTTCGCTTTATGACCTAAATAAGCCCAGGCCACTAAACCTAATACAATAACCAGTAATACTATTAGCACGATCGGCCATTTTGACTTATTGAGTTTATCTTTCTGGCCGTATCTCGGCGGTGGTGGCGGAGGTAAGTGGGACAATTGGTCAGTAGGCGGTCTAGTTTGGTCAGGTCGATTGTTTGCTTTGAACCACTGAGGATCCATATTTATTATTTTAACTTATGTTTGATAAATAAACCTGAAGAAAGGCGTATTTAAGGTGAAAGCCTGTTAATATCCCGCGGAAACAGTATCGCTTCTTTGATGTTTCCCAGGCCCAGAGTCTTTTCAACTAAACGGTCGATGCCGAAACCGCAGCCGCCATGCGGTGGCAGTCCGTGTTTAAAGGCCTGTAAGTAAAAGCGGAAGCTTTCATCATCCGGATCGATTCCCGCTTCTTTCATTTGCCTGATAAGATCCTCATAACCGTTCTCGCGGACCGGAACTGTTGCCAGTTCCAGGCCCCTGAACAACAGATCGGCACTTTGAGCCGATTTATCATCTTTGGCTTTATGATAAAACTTCATCTTAGGCTTAGGAAGATCAGTAGCAAAAACAGCTTCACAGCCATCGTGTTCTTTGGCGTATTCACAAATCCAGCGCTCTTCATCCGGTGTTAAGTCAATCTCAGCTGACATATCGACCTTATTTGCTTCCTGGTACATCTCATGAATCTGCTTCATCGAGTAGCGGGGAAATGAAGGCTTAATTACCAGCTCCGGTGCTTTCAGCTGCCTCAACTCTTCGCTATGGTTTGCCCATAAATTAGTCAGTGTGAAGTAGAGCATGTCCTGGACCATGTTTAATACCTCGTCATGGCTTTTAATAAAAGCCATCTCAATATCCAGCATTGTAACTTCAGATACATGTCTAGTAGTAGCGCTAGGTTCAGCCCGGAATGCCGGACCAATTTCAAAAACCCGCTCGAAAACACCCACCATTACTTGTTTGTATAACTGCGGGCTCTGGGCCAAGCTGGCCGGTTTGCCAAAATAATCCAGCTTAAAGACTTCGGCTCCGCCTTCAGCCGCGTTACCGACTAGCTTGGGCGTTTGAATCTCGACAAAATCATTATTATAGAGGAATTGCCGTATCAGTCTTAGGAGTTCTGAGCGTATCAAAAAAACTTTTGCTTCATTTATGTTGCGCAGGCCAATTGCCCGGTGCTCAAATAAGGTATCAAGATTATCTGGTTTATGGCTCAACGGCTTATCGATTTCAATGGGCATCTCGTAACTAACCGGCACTATAACCTTAATTCTAACGTCGTGAAGCTCGGCACCTCCCGGTGCTCTGGGCTCTTCGACTACTTGACCGTCTATCTCCATTACCGTACCGATTTGCATGCCTTTTAGCTTGTCTACTTCAGCTTTATCCTTGATGACAGCCTGGACTATTCCCTTGCGGTCTCTAAGATTTATAAATGTCAGACCCCCTAGCAGGCGCTTTTTATGAAGCCAGCCTTCCAGGTGGACCTCGCTGTTTATATGGTCTTTTAGTTCGTTACTCAGTACTCTCATCTGCTTCTTCCAAATTTATAGTATCCTGATTGGTTACCCTGTCATCCCTATTAGACAATTCCTCAGCTTTTTGTCTGCTCTTGGTTTCAGGAATCAGTATAGAACCGAGTGCATCCTTTAGGGTAAGCGTACCTACTATACCATCATTACCGTCAGATACCAGGAATAGGCTATGGCCGCTGATGGCAAATTTGGCTAAAGCACTCTCCATTGTTTCATCCTGATCTAAGAATCTGACCGGTGACCTCATATGATCACCGATAGTACCTTCGCTCTTTAAGCCAACATCTTCTTTGTTTATGATTCCGACCGGAGTTTTGACAGATTTGCTTTTTAAGACCGGAAAGACATTCTGGCCCGATTTATGCATTTCATCTAGCAGTTTAGGCGCGATCGGATCCTGGGCCGTTAATTTCATAGTTGATTCCCACGGCTTTTGGTAGTCCTTAACTAGCGCGTTCTCAAATGCCAGCAGCTTCTTAAGCCGGCCGATTTGGGTCGGATTTATCCGGTTGTCTGTCTGAGCTTCCTGCATTATTAACGTCTGGTAGAGGTCAACCGGCTCATATAGTCCGGTATGCTGCAAGCGATATTTACGGCTCGGTCTGCCCAGCCATTTAAGCAACGGATAGGTCCAGTGCATCAACCAGGCAAATACCGGTGTGGCTGCCCTGGCCAAATTCTTGCTGGTATTGGAAACCTCGCTATTCGGTAGCCAGGAAAAAGCCAGCCAAAGCCAGCCACAAACTAAAATAATGCCGATCAATAGAGGCGCAACCCGGCCGATAAGGATAATTGCAGTAGCCGATAAAAGCCCTAGCATAAGCCACAATAAGGCCCTCAGCGTCAGGTTGTATGAGACTATTGGAAAGACAGTTTTAGCAAACTTGTCGCCATTGGCTGCTTGACGTTTTAATTCATAAAGCGGCACACTAAAATACGCTTTCCGGATCATAACTATTATAAAAGCCAGCACTAAGCAGACTATAGAAATAATAAATGCCGTCATTTAATTAATATTATCACTTTTACCCCGGTAATTTGCTATACTTTAAACAAAGAAAGTTAAGGAGAATCATGAGTAAAACCTTTTGGGGTATATTGGCCGCTATAGTAATAGTATTTGGTATAGTCTTTGCCGTCACTCGCAATAACAGTAACGGGTCTAGTAGTACAAGCGCTAGCCCGACTAATCATATAGAAGGAAATGGGACCTCCGGAGTTACTCTAGTTGAATATGGGGACTACGAATGCCCTTACTGTGAGGAGTATTATCCGATCGTCAAGCAGGTTGTAGCTGATGAATTTTCCAAGATTACTTTCCAGTTCCGAAACTTCCCGTTGACATCAATTCACCCTAATGCTTATGCCGGAGCACGGGCCGCCGAGGCCGCCGGGTTAATGGGCAAGTTCTGGCAAATGCACGATACGCTATATAACTCCAGCAACTGGCAACAATGGAGTACGGCCACAAATCCCGATCCTTACTTCTATACTTATGCCAAGCAGCTCGGGCTAAACTTAACTACCTTTAAAAACGACTTTAACTCATCAAAGGTCAATAATATGATTGAGGCGGATATGAATGCCGGTAATAAGCTGAACATTCAGGGAACACCTACTTTCTTCCTTGACGGCAAACAAATATCTGTCGGTCCTTCGGTCAGCGAATTCGAAAGTTTAATAAACAAAGCCATTGCCGACAAAGGCAAAGTTACAACCTCAACCAGCGGCACTACTCAGCAAACCAAGAAATAAGCTTGTTAATAGTAAATAAACTGCTGCCAAATTGGACGGCGAACTCGCACTTCTACCGTCTGCTCTTCGCTACTATTGTTTAATATTTTTATGGACATGTTTGGATTCCCCTTATGGATCCCTTTCTAAACCCTGTCCCTAGGTAGCCTTTTAACCTAAGAACTATTTATTTTGTTTTTATTTAATTTTTGTCTTTTAGATAAGCACGTACTGCTTATGCCAAAGTAAACAAATTGTATTAGAGATAAAAAGCCTTTGTCAAGGAGTTAATTTCTGTGTTCAGGCCTAAAAAAGCTAGTTTCGTTAGTTTATATCTTGTGGGCACCAGCTAATTATTTGAGCGAATAAATTTATTAAGCTTGTGCTACTTGGAGTAAGTTGTATACTTTTTACCATAAGAATTATAAAGAAAAAGTAGAATATGGAAGAAAATCAAACAGACAATAACTCTATTAATAATAGTGGGCCTCAGAACCTGCCTGATTCCCAGCCTTCAGCCGCAAGCATGAGTGCTCCTAACCAGCCGGTAGTGGCTACACCGCTAGCTCAACCAGTGGTCGCATTATCTGCTAACGAGCCGACTAGGGATACCTCAGGCCCAATAGCGGTTAATCCAACGCCGGTAGTTAAAGTGCTTTCTCCCCGAGGTGTGGAGTATGTGTTTTTGATCGTGACCCTTTTTGCGGCAGCCATATCTTTAGTATCCTTGCTAATTGCCATCGTTAACTCGCAGTACGGCTTTGCCGTGCTGTCCTTTCCGGTTTCGGCTCTAGTTGTTAGCGTGCCCTTATTCTCCCTTCTCTTCTTAAGATTGAAGAGGGCCGAATTAACCGATCCGGCAGCCAAGCTCGACGCCTCCAAACGGCGCAGTACCCAGTTCACGCAAATTGTCACCTTCCTAGTTTGTTTTCTATCCCTCATCGCTCTGGTGACTATAATTATTGAAAAAATAGGCAGTAACTTTTCGAGTTCACTATTTAAGGCGATTATGGACGTCTTAGTAGTAGAAGTTGTCTCCGGGGGCATCCTGTTTTATTACTGGCGAGATGAACATCGTAAGGTAAAGTAAGATGAAGACCAGCCTCCTTCCGTATAAGATCGGATTAGGAGTTATCGGTCTGATAACGCTCATATTTTTAATCGTCGTGTTGTCCGCTGCCAGTAATTATAAATACGATAGCGAGCTAAATAACCAAGCGAACTTAATTGCCAACCGGCTAAACAACTACCTCAATACCCACTACTACGGAGTTCCGAACAGTTTGAGTGGTGCAGGTATAACCAACGTGCCTAACGGTATAGCCTATACCAGGCTTAGCTTTGACAGTTATAAATTTTGCGTCAATTACAAGGCTAATTCTAATGGATTTAGTTCTACCCAGGTTGAGCAACAGTTACTATCATCCAGCCTGGGCAACCAAAGCACTGCCACTCCCCTCCAACCGGATAACTCCATTCTTTTTATTGGCTCAAATTACCATAAGGGTGAGAATTGCCAGCTTATAAAGCCCTATTCGTTTCTAAATAACCAGCCCTACCAGAACCAGACAAGCACTAGTGGCATTTAATCCTACGCCAAGGAAATATACAGCCAGTTCTTGTTCGAGTAATGCCTGACGCTCGTTAGAATCCCTTCTGCTTCCTGGCTCTTTCTTAATGCTTCTCGTATTTTAGAGGACGAAACAGATGCGGCATAACTATCTATAACCACAAGTTTGGACGGTTTTACAGGCAGATCATCTATTAAGCCGGAAACCACGGCTTCATCATTAGCTCGAACGCCGACAACTAATTCAGAGCTAGATAGTAGCCTTTCTATATTAGGCCATTTCGGCATATATTTTAGCGTGTCCGATCCAATTAAAAACACCAAACGGGAATTATTAAACTGCCGCTTAAGTTTTGGCAAGGTTTTATCAACAGTAAAACTTATATCCGTAGTTTCAATTAAGTCCAGCTGGCGATGCGGTTTGATAGCTTGCCTCACCATTGCAACCCGGTGACCGTAATGCGCCACGTCTTTTTTAAGCTGATTGTGCCTTTCTGGCATTAAATAGACTTTATCAAGATGTGCGGCTTCGATAGCCTGCAAGGCAAAGCTGATATGTCCGGCATGAACCGGATTAAAGGTTCCACTATAGATACCGATTCGCTTCATTCTACCGGCCCCCCTTCACAACATTTAGTCGGCATTTTGCACAAAGGACAGACATAATGACCATGAACTGGTTCAAGCGGATAGCCGCCGCAGTTATCACAGATTAGGTAGGGTGAACAAAGAGGTTTTTCAACTGCAGTCTCAGCATTATCTACTGTCTTATCCATACATTCATTGTACTATCGCTGGCCCAAGAAAATCCTGTAAAAATTTCTGCTAGTATTCTTTGGATCTTTTACATTTCGAGCAAGTTATTTTCTTTTTGCCTTGTACATATACAATAGTTGCATCCACTCCTTTATTTTTGCACAACGGACAGGTGACACATTTCATAACTTCCGTTTTGCCGTTACCGCTGCCAAATATATGATTAAATGCGTCCTCAAGACTTTCACTCATGAGAGATTCACCGTTCATAGACAATGAACCGCCGCAACCACGCAGGGTTTCATGTTTGGCGACAACTTCGACAAATGCCTCATGAGCCTGTTGTTTAAGCCATACCTCTTGATAAGCAAACCCTTGACTACTGTGAGTATAAATGTCTGACATTTTAGCAGCCGTACCGTCCAGCCTCTTCTTAAATAACGCCCAGCTGCCAATAAGATGTTTTTTGGTTTCGGCTTCTAATGTCATATAATCCATGGCTCGGGCGGCCAGACCCTCCAGGCCTTTTATCAAGTGAGCCACGACATCCTGGTTAGCCAAAATCTCTTTCCAAGCGTTATCATATCTCACCCCCTCACTCTGTCCAGCATGAAACGTGCCCCCATATTTATGACTTAACACTTGGTCATATATATCCTTCAGATTATCTAAACTGAGTGATGGGTTGTCCTTAGCAGCGTCCAGGGCAGCTTGAAAACCGTCGGCGTCACTTAAATCTAAGGTTTGTGACTCTAAACGAATCGAGCCATCATTCAACCTTGTAGCCTGGTAGAGAAAACCCATCTGCCGTTCGGGATTCAAGCCGCAATTGGACAGAAACTCACGTCCGTATCTTTCTTCTACCTGTTTTGGATAAAGTGATGCCCACACCCGCCGCTGACCAGGCTGCAGCTTCTTGTTTTGCTCGTGATTAAACTTATCCCTCATGGACCAGTCGACCAGAAACTGCCGTCTAGGATCCAGCGCAGCGTCATGAACCGCTGCCTCATGACCAGCCTCCAACATTTCACTATAGGCGCGCCATTTCCCGTCATCGAAATAAACCAGGTCGTCGCCTGACTGTCTAAATATAAACTCTGTTTTAGCAGCCCTGCCTATCCCTTCAGCAATAAAGCTTAAATGCTCATCAAGTACCTGGTTGCGCGTCTCCGGTAAGACAGAACCGAAGTTATCAAGGTCATAACGCAAGGCATAAACACCAGCTAAAACATCAAAGCTTCGTACTTCTTGGTTGTTTTCCTGTCTTCTTACTAGCGTCTCTGCCATTAAAAATGCCCCTGCTTTAAGCAAGGGCCTAAAAGGAATATCCTTTTAAATAAAGCTCTTGCTCGAGAGCGTAAAAGTATTTACCGTGTCTGGCTTACTAATGGCTCGATTAGTTTACAGTTGCGGCACAGCCCGGGATTCTCACCCGGTTCCGGTATTTCTATTTGTTAAGTAGCTAAAGTTTAGCACTATTTAACAGCCACTACATATAGTATTTATTACGGCAACATAGACACTATAGGCTGGTGTGCCCGGACAGCGCTTTTAATCTGTTAAGGAAGCTTTGAGAGGCACCTTCGAGACCCAGAACCCGTAATGCGCCCACTAAGAGTTGTAAGTCTTCTATCTCCTGAGTTGTATGAACCGCCGAGCCTTCTACGACCCGAAAAGCATGCTCCACTTTTTCCACTAGCCATTTTTCCTGATTAGGCTTAACCTCATTAGTTAATAAAACCGGGTTAGGATTACCGGAGATAACTTCTAGTGACCGGGCGGAACGATCCCTTTTTTTTAGCTGCCCTCTTTTAATCAGGCTATTTACATGAAGCGCCACTGTAGCAACAGACGTATAGTTTAGACCTGTCATGATCTCGCGGTAACTAGGGCTATATCCATGCTTCTCAATAAAATCGTTTATAAAAGCCAGTAGTTCTCTTTGTTTCTTTGTCGGCCTGATCGGTTGTTTGTTACCAGGATTCATTACTTACTAATTTTACTCTATGTAACCCAGGTCATGGCACTCCAGCTGTATATCCAAATCCTCGGGTAGGAAATCTTCTCTCCAAAGAAGCTTCAGATGGCGTTTGTCCCGCCAGGTATAGTCCATTAACCGGTCGCGAGTAAGACCGTCCATAATCTCTAGGTTAAAGACATCCTGATTGATAGTCCTTATATCTCTTCTGTCTAAAATACTTAGTCTTTTATTTATAGCCAGCAGCCCTAAATTCATTATCTTTACTTCTTCATGAACGATATGTGGAGCCCAGTCATATACTTCAAAATCATCATCTTCGTTGAGCTCTGCTTCATAACAAAGGGCCAGTTCTTGCTGATCCCTTAATGGTGGAGTGTTATATCTCTGAGCCCATCCCATATACGGTGCGCCGCCGTAGCTTATGGCCATGATCAGTTTGCCGATGCCCAACTTAATACGTTGTCTAAAATCCAGCTGGTATTCTTGCTGTGGCTTTTCCATAGATATATTGCGTTCTTGATAGTTATTGGCTTTTGGCTGGTCTTGGTTTTGTCTTTACCGCCCCGGAAGCCGGTAATGACATGGCCACCCCTGCCAGTCCCCACCAGATGTATGACAGTGTATCATCTGTCCAGGCTAAAGATAATAGGTTAACAAAAGTAATCCCTATAAAAGCAGCTAAGAGGGTTAGCGCAAAGGGTGAATTCCTTCGTTGCCACAATAAATAACCGACCGCCGCATTAATAGCTACAAACAAAGCCATGCCTATCCAGCCAGTCTCTTCGCCTATCTCCAAGAAATAGTCTTCCGGTATACTAGCTGGACGATCATGGTTATATACGCTGGCCGGCCCTGACGTGCCCGGGCCAATACCGAAGGGATGATCAGACACCGCCTTTAAACCGCTCTTTAAAGCACTCAAATGAGCTTGATCCGAGCTGATAGGTGAAGCCGAATGAGCTTGAGTATGGTAAATAATATTTTGGAATTTACTGCTGCTATGAAAAGCATAGGCTAAGGATCCGCCAAGTATAAGTACAATTATGGCAACAATTGAAAGTTGCAGTTTATAACGAATAATGAACTGCTTACGAACAAGCGTGAGGCCGATAAATAAGCAAGACAGCACTACTCCAATCCAGGCCGCTCTTGAATAGCTGCCAATTAAGACTATTAATGCACCGATTAAAAGTACTACTCTCGGCCAGGTCCGAACCTTTGGCGAACGGACCAACAACACTACAAGCGCGCTAATGGGAAGAAGCAGGTAAGCCCCGAGCGGGTTAGCGCCCCTTAGCGTAGATAGAATCCTGACATAGTGGCTGTTATGATTTATTGTTTCAAACGGAGGTATAGTGTTTTGCCCATAACCAAAATGAACAAGGAAATTAGCTGGTAGCACACTCATCTGTAACAGGCCAAAGCCAACAACTATTACCGCCGGCCATATCACCAGTTTGTGCCAGCGCTTTTCAAACTGACTACTTTTAATTGCAATCGCCCAGCAAATAATAAAGAAAGCAAAGAACCTCAGATCATCTAGCAAGCCATAAGCAAGCGCCTTGCCGCTGACGTCATGCCTGGAGTAAGCCAAAGCGCCGATAACAAGGTCTAAAACTACGTATGCGGCAATCGCCCATGTTAGCTTAGATGTCAGAATTTTGTTTCTCAGCTCACCTTCTTTGATAAAGAGCCCTATGACCCATATACCGATAATTAAAACCAGAAACTCTTTCCATAGCCTAAAAAGCGTATAGTGACCCATGATCGAGGCAGCAAAAACAGTCAGGAAAGCATGAAACGGCAATAGCGCAATTACTAGACAGGCTATACCCAGGGCAAAAGGCAACATGCCGCGTTTAACAAATGAACCCTTCATAGTGTTACAATCAGTATAAGCTGGCTTTAACCAAAGACGAAATCATGGCGTTTACCGGCCGGTAAAGTAACTTTAGAATGAAGAATAACACTTCTCTTATCTACAATGTTTTCCTAGTAGTCGGAGATTTCTTGGCGTTGGTGGGCGCCTTTTCAATCGCCTACATACTAAGAGTATCAATTAGCCACCGTCGGATAGCGGTGCCGATTCATGCCATAACTTATCTGGATACGTTTTTAACTCTTCTTCCCTTCTTCATTCTCTTGTATGCCCTGCTAGGACTGTATAACGCTCAGATATATGAAAGACGAGTGAAAGAATTCGGCCGCTTAATTGTAGGCTGTTTCATTGGTATCTTGTTTGTTATTAGCTATGGCTATATTTTCCGGGTACCGATCTTCCCGGCCCGGTTAGTTACTTTATATGGTTTTATTCTGGCGTTAGTATTCGTAGTCCTATTTAGAAATATAGCCCGTGGTATCCGAGACTTATTATTTAAGTTTGGCAGGGGAATCAATCATGTGCTGATTGTCGGTGATACTAAAATCAGCCGCGAACTGATGGAGGTTTTATCACCATCAGATCAAACCGGTTATAGGGTCATAGGTGTAGTCGGCGGCGTTAAGCATCCGCTTAAAAGCGAAGCGACTTATGCCCTGTTCGAAAACTTCGATCAGGCGGTACGGAAGATAGGCCATAGCCTTCATACCATTATTCAGACCGAACTTTATCCAGACTCGGCTAAAAACAGCCAGGTGCTTGCTTATGCTCAGGAACACCATATTAGCTATCAGTTCGTTCCCGGTAACAGCGAATTGTTTGTCGGCAATTTAAGCGTAGAAGTTTTTAAGGGCATCCCGATGATCGACATCCACCAAACAGCACTGGTTGGCTGGGGCCGTATCGTCAAGCGCACCACCGATATAGTCCTAGGTTCACTACTGTTAATTATTGCTTCGCCGGTTATGCTGTTTATTTCTTTCCTGGTGAAACTAACCGATAAAGGTCCAACCTTCTTCCGGCAAACGAGGCTTACCAGGTACAACCAGGAATTCAAGGTGTACAAGTTCCGGACAATGGCCCTGGAATATAACGGCTTAAGTCCAGAAGAAGCCTTTAGAAAAATGGGTAAGCCAGAGTTAGCTAAAGATTACCGCAAAAACGGTGATGCAGTTGAAAACGATCCCAGAATTACCAGAGTCGGCAGATTATTAAGAAAAACGTCTCTCGATGAACTGCCCCAGCTAATAAACGTAATTAAAGGTGATTTGAGTCTGGTTGGGCCTCGAGCTCTAGTACCGCAGGAATTAGAGCTCTATACCAAAAAGCATGCAATCCTAAGTGTCCGCTCAGGCCTTACCGGCCTAGCCCAGGTTTCCGGTAGAAGAGATATATCTTTTGATGAACGGCGTCAACTCGATCTTTATTATGTGCAGCACTGGACTTTTTGGAATGACCTGGTGATTTTAGCCAAAACTTTCTGGGTAATAATCCGTCATAAAGGGGCAATTTGATGCCAAAGCCGCTTAAGGTAGCTATTGTCTGCGACTGGCTGACGGGTATTGGCGGCGCCGAGCGGGTTGTTTATGAACTCCATAATATGTACCCGGATGCCCCAATATTTACCTCGCAGTATGACGCAAACCCAAAAATATGGCATGGCTGGCATTGGTTGGAAGAGGCAGACATAAGAACAACCTGGCTGCAGAAGCTACCGAAAAGTTTAAAGAAGTTTTTGCCGGTTCTAAGAGCCCTAACCTTTCCGCGAATCGATTTTAGTGACTACGACCTGGTACTCTCCTCTTCTGGTGCTGAAGCTAAGTCTGTCAAAACCGGCCCTAATACATTACACATCTGCTACTGTCACTCTCCGACCCAGTATTACTGGAAGAGGTACGACGAATATATGAGGAATCCGGGTTTTCCCAGAGGCTTTAATTGGTTAGCCAGGTTCTCGCTAAAGATGTTAGTAGCTCCGCTAAGGCAATGGGACCGGATAGCCGCCAAGCGTCCCGATATAATGATCGCCAATTCTACTCATACCCAGGAAATGATTAAGAAATACTACCGCAGAGATTCCGTCGTTATCTTCCCTCCGGTCGATGTGGATCGGTTTAAAATCCATGGAGCGCCACCTACCAGACACGGCTTTGTGACCGCCGGCCGGCAGACGCCGTACAAACGGATAGACCTGGCCGTACAAGCATGCACAGAACTGAAAGTCCCGCTGGTAGTCATAGGTAATGGCCCGGATCACAAGAAGCTGGAACGAATGGCAGGAAGAAATATAACCTTCCTTACTGCCGTCAGTGACGAGGACATAGCCAAACATTTTCAATCATCGCTGGCTTTCATCTTTCCAACCAACGTTGAAGATTTCGGCGTCACGGCCATAGAAGCTATGGCAGCCGGAGCTCCGGTTATTGCTTACAAAAAAGGCGGTCCTCTGGATTACATCAAACCAAATAAAACCGGGCTATTCTTTGATCAGTTAACCGTTAAATCTCTATCTAAGGCCTTGGTCGAATTTAACTCCGCTCGATTTAACGCAAAAGAAATCTCTTCCTTTAGTGATAATTTTTCAGCCAAAAAATTCGCGGCGCAGATAAATGATTTAATAGAGAAAAATCCAATACTATAGTTATGTCTAAAATGGAAAGTCCAAAAGTCGTAATTATAGGCGGTGGCACAGGAAGTTATACCCTGCTTCAAGGTATAAAGCAGTGGACTCCTAATCTGACGGCCATAGTTAACATAAGTGATGACGGTGGATCATCTGGATCCTTAAGGGACGAGTTAGGAGTGTTACCCCCCGGAGACATAAGACAATGCCTGGTAGCTCTGAGCAACATTAAACAAACTCGCGATTTATTTACTTATCGCTTCAGTAAAGGCAACCTTAGTGGCCACGCGGTAGGCAACATAGTACTCTCCGCTCTAGAACTGCAAACCGGTAGTTTTACTACGGCTGTAAAGATAATGTCGGAATTTATGCAAATCACCGGTCAGGTGATACCGGTGTCCACTGAAAACTTAAAGCTATTGATGGACGACGGCGGCAGGATTATAGAAGGAGAAACAAAAATAGGTGAGCACAAGATTAAAAACCGTAACGCAAAAATTTATCTGGAGCCGGAGGCATCGATCAACCCAGAGGCTAAATTAGCCATCAGAAACGCAGATATGGTAATCATTGCGCCAGGAAATTTATACAGGTCTTTACTGCCTACTTTGGCCATCAAAGAGATGGACCGAGCCCTCCAAACCACCAGAGCAATAGTTGTTATGATTGCCAACCTTGTTAATAAACCTAATCATACGGCCAATTGGCACGTGGTTGATTATATTAAAGAGATAGAGAAGTACATCGGAGATGGATCCATCGACTTTGCTCTTTTTAATAATGAACTGCCTGACAAAAATCTACTCAATAATTATACGGAGGCAGGCGAATTCCCAGTCGGCATTGACCCATCGAGATTTTTTGAAGTCAAGGCTCAGCTTATTGGAGCTGCGCTAGTGGAAGACAAGCCCTACTCACAAGACCCTAACGATAAATTCATAAAACGAACTCTTATACGTCACGACTCAAACGAAGTCACTGCACAGCTTAAGAAACTTTTAGCTGTTAAACGACATGCAGGATAGCCTCTAGCGCAAAAGCCGTATCCTGCCAACTTGAGACTTCCAAACTGTCTATGCCCATAGCCTTAACTGGATAATCGTTTCCACCCTCTTTCAGCTTATCTCCAAAGAATAGAATATCTGACTTCTTGAGCTTAAGTTGTTTCATAAGTTTTTGCATGCCATAAGCCTTATCTATTCCTTGCTTAGTTATATCAATAGTAGTCGTACCTCCGGTGCGGACTTCAAATTCGGGCAATAAAGGAGCTATCATTTCCCTGATTTGTTGTTTTTTTGAGTTATCAGGATCCCAAGCTTCCTTTTGCTTGACCCCTTCCTCCCCTAACACATCGACTATATCTTGACCAAGAGCCGACCAGGAAATTTGACTACCACGATCTTCAATTTGTTTGCCATAAAACTTAACTTTATCAAGACCTAGATCACGAGTAACTGCTTTGATTGCTCGGATTATTTTCTCTTTCTGGTCTTCACTAAAATCCTCTGCATAAATCTTTTCCCATGACTTTGATTGCTTTGAAAATAGGTAATATCTTGTACCGCATGTAGGCATAATATGAAGTTTCTGTAGATTTATTGAGTCTATCTTTAGATTAGCTAACAATTGATTGTTAAACTGTTCAAATTTTCCTCCAGATATAACACATATATGATAGTAGGATAAAAGTTCACCGAGTAGTTCAGATATACGATCTGGTAGGGGTGACTTACTTGGCGCTAGCGTACCATCTAAATCAAAGGCCAGAACTTTCTTCACTTGTTCCCCCTAGCGGCAATTTTTTTGGCAACGTCGCCCACCCTCTGCGACAAATCCTTTCGAGTAACCAAGATTCCGTCTTTAGTATTAACAACTACGCAGTTATCCAGCCCAATTACGGCAACCGGTTTAGCTTCATGGTTCTCAATGTATGAATTGCTCACTTCTTCGATTTCTACATCTCCTGTCAAGTAATTGCCCGATTCATCGGTGGTTACGGCCTTAGAAAGATCGTTATATGAGCCTAGATCCATCCAATCAAAACTTGCAGGAACAACCAATAGATCACCCACCTTTTCTATTAATGCGTAGTCTATTGCTTCATCCTTGAGCTCAAGATAAGCCGTCTCAAACTCTTCGTCGCTAACTAAGCTTAAGCTGTTAAATCTATGTAACAATTCAGATGCGAATCGCTCCATCTTAGATTTAAAAGTATTGAGAGAGCCCACAAAATAACCACAGTTCCATAGGTAATTCCCGCTTTTTAAATAGTCCTGAGCAGTTGCAAAGTCAGGCTTCTCCTTAAAGGAACCAACCTTATATATAAAGTGTTCCTCATCGTAGATACCGTCTTTCTCGATATAGCCAAACCCGGTAGACGGATAACTGGGTTCAACGCCAACCAAGACAATCTTTTGTTCTTTATTAGATGCTTCAGTAGCTACACTAAAACTATGAACAAAACCTTTGCTGTCACGGATAAAGTGATCGGCGTGAATAAAAGCCATGGGCTCATTCGGATCATGATCCTTAGACAACTTCATCATGGCAGCCACAATACAGTTGGCAGTACCCCTACGGGCAGGCTCAATGAAGAACCTACTCTCAGAAAGTTCGGGTAATTGTTTCATTACTTCATCGATATGGCTCTGTTCGGAAACAATATATATTTTATCTGTTAAAATCTTTGCCCTGTCAAAAGTCTTCTGGAGTATGGATCGGTCATCGCCGTTAATTCTTAGCAGATGCTTAGGGTAGTCTGGAGTGGAAAGAGGCCAAAGTCGGGTACCTGCACCTCCGGCAATAATAACTACTATCATTATCTACATAATAGCAAAGCCAGTTAATAGCATGAAGCATACTCTTACTGTTTAGTTCATACCTACCAAAGCGTTATAGATAAAACACTGTTAATGAAGGTAAGTTGTCATATAATGACATTGTGAGTAAAAATAAAAAAATAGCACTTATATCAACAATAGTTATTGTTGTCGTTGCGGGCGTATTATTAACTTATTTTTATAACTCCAGCCACTACACAACATCCAAGACATCTTCGACTTCGGAAAAGCCGCCAAAAAAACCGCAATCTAATACTAAATTCCCAGGAAGCCAATCCACAACCTCTAGCACTACAAATTCAAAAACTTACGATATTGCGTCCAGAAGTACTAG
>JAJZOE010000059.1 GCA_021829145.1 bacterium
CTGGATAGAGCGTTGGCTTGCGGAGCCAGAGGTCGTAGGTTCGAATCCTATCACGCGTACCACGTGCTTTTTTCACTTCTTTCTGATTTCTGAATTTTTCTCAAATTAATACTTTACAAAGGACTAATTATACTATACATTAATACATTATAGTGTACTAATGTGGTGTGGCCCATAGTAGGCGTAAGGAGTAAAATGAACGACCAATTAACTAGATATATTCAAAGACAGTTACTTTTGGGCGAATCAATAATGCGATCTAAAAATAAAAACACCCGGGGTCGTACGCTGCCTACCAGAACTATGATTGTGCTTGTCCAAAAGTATATTAAGGACTTTTTGCTAAAAAAACCGGGGACAAAACGGTGGATAATTCTGCCTGGCCTTCGTGGCGTAGGCAAAACTACGCTACTCGCACAAAGCTACCTGTGGCTCCTCGACCAGGCCAATGATAAGGTTAATATCATATATGTCTCCCTGGATGAGGTTGTGGAAAAAGTAGGTTCAGACTTGTCGGAGCTTGTAGACGAATACGAACGGCTGCTCGGACAGAGCTACGAGCAATTAGATAAGCCAACTTTCATTTTCGTTGATGAAGTCCAAACCGACCCGAAATGGGCAAGGACGTTAAAATTTCTATATGACAGAAGCCCTCGCGTATTTTTAATTTGTTCAGGCTCGTCGGCTGTACACCTACAGATGGATGCAGACATAGACGGGCGAAGAGCCGTTACCGAAAAACTGTTCCCCCTTAGCTTCCCTGAGTACCAAGTGCTAGCTAACAATACTTTTCCGGCACCAGGCCTCAAGAATCAATTACTGCATGCCCTCTACTTCAATAAGGATGCCAAGGCGGTCTACAAGGATCTAAAAACCCTCAAGCTCGCAGTCGACCAGCAATGGACACGGTATAGCAGGAACTCTGTCACTAAATACCTTCAAACGGGAACAATTCCGTTTACGCTCGGCGAGACGGATGTCCGTCAGGTTTATTCGGCAATAAACTCTATGGTAGATAAAATAATCTCAGTCGACCTCCAAGCTCTCAATCAGTTCAAATCTGAAACGGTGGGTGCATTGAAGCGGCTAATCTTTATACTAACTGACTGTGATGTTATGACCTACGATTCTATGGCAAAAGCTGTCGGAGTGAGTCGGGGTCAGATTATTAACATGCTGGATGCACTGGTAAAAGCCGAGCTTCTGATGAAAGTACCGGCCCACGGCAGCAATATCACGGCTACAACAAATCCGTCAAAATACTTCTTTATGAGCCCGGCGATACGAGCCGCCTTTCATGATATAGTCGGTCTGCCCGACACAGTCTCTGCTAGACAAGGTAAGTTGCTTGAGGATGCGGCGGCTTTGCACTATTATCGTGAGTTTGTCACCAAGAAGATTGGCAGCATAACATACCCGTTTGTTAAGGACGGCGGGCAATGCGACTTCATTCTAAGAGTTGAGAATAATCGACAAGTGGCTGTTGAGCTTGGCATGGGAACCAAGGGGTACATTCAACCAGAGAACACTCTCAAGAAGTTCGGCGGAAACTATGGCCTAGTATTCTCCGATAGTCCGCTTGGGATCAATGAAGCCCAGACAGTAGTCACCGTACCACTAGATTACTTTTGGTGCATGTAAACCGAGTAGATGGTAAGGATCCAATCCAGCACGGTAGTTACCGTGCCGGACTTGATAGAGGTGATGCTTCAAATGTTTCATGCCATCTCAGCAATTCGTACTTGAGGCGGTGCCAAGCGGCAACTGGAAGGTGTACCATAAAATTCAATATAATGTCATTGACATCACAATGACATCGTTGTAGTCTTAAGATATGCAGACTACTCAAATAACCGTTCGCAATGTTAGCCCTATACTAAAAAGGCGTATAGATAAGCTCGCTAAGCTAAAATCAATGAGCATTAATGACTTCGTACTTGACGCATTACAGGACAAAGTTGGTGGCAAAACAGCTAAAGATACTGTGAGCTGGCGCCAATATAGTGGACTTATCGATAATAAGGGCATTAACCAAAAAGTCCTCGACGATTTTGAAATGGTCGATAAAACTATGTGGGATAAAACTTAAGTGATCGGTGTTGATACGAATGTTATCAGTGCCTTACTGCGCGGCGAAAACCACGACTTACCAAATGAAGAGTTATATATACCGTACGTGGTACTCGCCGAACTGCAAGCCGGTATAATCACAGGCGACAACCCGCAAAAGAACCGGCCATTACTTGATACTTTTCTTAAAGATAAAAATATCACGACTAGTCCCGGACTAGTCCCGGAAATAATTACTAATTATGTGGAAATCTACGGCTACCTAAGAAAAAAGGGTACGCCAATATCGCCCAATGATCTTTGGATTGCTGCAGAGTGCATGTATCTATCGATGCCGTTGTTGACATACGATAAAGACTTTGACAACGTGCCGCAGATTATACTTGCCGCATAGACATAAAAAGATTAAATACGTTAGTTTGAGTTAACAGTAATGCTGCTTGCTTGGTTCTACCAGGCTCTAACCCAGCAAAGTAGTTACAATGCTAGACCACTCAGAGGTGTCTTCAAATGTCTCGTGCCAACGTAGCAATACTTCCTTTAGGCGTTTCCAAGCGGAAACTGGAAGGTGTACCATACTTAAGTTCACTTATAGAGTTCTTCGTGAGTACCAACAGCGACCATGAGAATTCTGTTATTTTTAAGTTCTTTGTAATGGATTCGTATGTCATTGTCGACCGTAATAGATCTGTAGCCGACCCACTGTTCCTTTAAGGGGTGGTTTCTTAGACTTTTATTGAACGGGTCATCAATAAATAATTCTATGGCGTCTCTAACAAGCAATTTTCTAAATTGTTGCATTTTTTTATACTGCAAATCAAAAGACCTAGCATAATCTATATTCATAGCGAGTCAAGGTGACGCAATGCTTCTGTTTTGCTAAATGTTTTGGTAATATTCTTGCCAGTTTTTAGGTCTTTCTCTACTTGGTCCATAATTTTAATCAAATAAGGTGTTGGCTCTAGCTCAGTACTCAATACAATCTTTCGATCCCTCAACATTTGCTTAATCTGAGCATTCATAATTACACTCACAGGTACGCCTAATTCAGCAGCAAATTCTTGAATTTCAACCTTAGTTTTTGGATCGGTTTTAATATTTAAAATCGTCTTAGTCATGCATACATAGTATAACTTATGTATGTACTAGTCAAATATTAATATTGGACCTAATCACTAATAGAGCACGCTAGCTACTCCTCTAGACTTGGAAAAGGTGAGACCTCAAATGTCTCTCGTGCCAACCAGCAAGTCCATCTTGAGGCGGTCTCAAACGAAAACTGGCGCAGGTGCACCACACAGGATTTTAGTAACTAATACAGTTTTTCAGATTAGTCTGATATTTTGGTGGCTTTATTAAAAGTTCTATCGTATCACTTATAGCTAAGAGCTCTGTGCGCAATAACAGCAGCCATAAGCTGAATGACCGCCATCGCTATAAACAGTCCCTTAAAGCCATAAACACTAATAACCAGACCGCCAATGGCCGCCCCTAAGGATCCGGCCAGCATATTGCTACTATCCATCCATGACCACTGTTCGCTTTCCCTGCCCCTCTTTTCATTCCGCGCAAACATTGTTTTTAGAGCAGGGAAAGTTAAACCGGCCCCAAGAGCATTAATCCCTAAAACCAATAGTAGCGTCGTTGCGCTATGAACCTCGAGCAGCAGTAAATCCGTTATCGGATAAAGGTATATCCCGAATTTTATATATTTCTCCTTTCTCCGGTGGTTCTCGAACCTGCCGAAAAGCAAAATAAACGCCGCTGAAAGCAATGAATACGCGCTCCAAATTAGACCAATGTATCTAGGGGTTATGTTGATGCTTCTAGCAAAAAGCGCATAAAGAGGTGAAAAAATATAGAATCCGACCTGGCTAAATATGTAGATGTATAGAAGGAACCTTAATTTGCGTTTTTGAGACATTTTTATTGTTATTTACGGCCTAGATTTAACTCATGGGATGGTTCAAAAGGTTAGTAATACAGACTTGAGAACCCATCGTTAATTAAAGCCTTTTAACATTACCACCATCTAAATACTCTGGGGCCCCAGAGTCAATATATCAACGTACCTTCCTTAAGGACACACCAAGAACGTTAATCGTTCGGCGCAGCTGATTTATCTGAAGTAAATTGATATCCGACAACCATTGGCTGGTTACTTGGGTATACATATTGGGTACCGGTCTCGGGATTTACAGCATTAAATAGATTGAATGTATTCCCGTTATTAGAAGGGAAGACAACCGGCAATCGTTTTATCTCCGCATTATTTTCAGCCGGGTTCTTAAGAAGTGTGACATTGGCTGTTTCTTGGAAGAAATTAACAACTGGTCCAGCACCGCTTCCTTTTTGCGTAAAGTAGCCTATGAGCCAAGCTCCATGCTCCCTTACGGCAAGTGGATTCTCAACGTAAAAAGTACCTTTAGGATCCTTTACTCTGGCTAAAGCATCAAAAAAGTAAACAGGTTTTTGGCTTCCGATGTTCTCGCTAACACTTTGCTCTACTTCTAGAATCTTACTTCCAGAAATTCGTGTTGATTGATTATGAGAAGCAGCCTCCGCGCCTGTTGCAAGACCTACTACTCCAGCAGATGCCAGGGACGCAGCAGCAACTGCCCTCGAGAGTTTTTTGTAGTTATTGTGAGAGTGATTGCGTTCTTTATTCATAACAATAGTCTAGCATAAGCTTGATAATTTGTCAATGAGCTGAATTTATAACTAATCTGCTATAAGGCGCCTAGGCCATAAGTGTTTGCTGGCTACCAAAGTAATCTCGAA
>JAJZOE010000051.1 GCA_021829145.1 bacterium
ATTATTCGTAATAACCTACGGTGATAGTTATTACTGAGACGGATTAGACACTATGCCAATCATGACAAAATTACCCGTTGAGTTATCTACGATCGTAAACAAGAACGGTTTATTAACTGTCATGGCAGCCGTATTATTGGCTGCACTTTGAAGCGTAGTACTAACACCTTGTTCGCTAACATTCAAATGATTAAACGTCAGGAAGTCCGTCAGATGCACCGGCGGGTTAATCTGTTGATTGGATAGGTTAGAATCGAATAAAGAGCTGGCGCCCAAGCTTTTTAAAACCGTATCGAGATTAGCCTGATAGTTAATGTTCAGACGTGGTAATGACAAATCTATTTTGTACTGATTGAAATTGCTATTTATATCCGCTAGGTCTTTTAGGCTCAGCCCGCTCATGAAACTTTGAAAATCAGATGGCATATAAACGTTCATGACTAGACTTCCGTCTGCACCAAAAGGCAATTGAATGGCCTCTAAATCAGCATTCGCATAATAATTAAAAACGTTGGTCTGATGCATGAAGGGGACCGTTAACGAACTACCGCTTAGGCTACTAAACTGTGCCGCTTTAGTTTGACTGGAATTAAAACCATACTGCCATTGATCAGTAAAATAGGCACTGTTAGTGATCAGAGCCGATTGCTGTTTGCCAATTAAGCCACCGGCATTAATTGAGCCGTTCGCAACATCCTGCCTTATACGAGCGTTGATTGAAGCAATCGCCGACGGTTTTGAAAAGTCTAGATTTGAAACCGGCATGTCGAAATTGCTTTTGGCATCTTTTAGATAGGCCGATTTAACAATGCTACCGCCATTAACCCACAGGTTGCTATTGAGGCGCAGGGTCGACCCGTCCGGATTGACAAGTGAATTAAGCATAATTTGGTTGGACATCCTAATGGCGCTATTACTCATACCTCCGTACGATAATAGTCTCTTAAGGTTCATAGTATTAGTCGGGTTGGTGTTTGTATACACAAAAGACAGAGGGGCATCCAAACCGCTCGGCGCAATCACCATATTAGACCTCAAACCCTGTATATAGGCATCATTAATAATCTTTATGCCTAGATTGTTTTCGGCATCTACAAACGACTGGCCAACGCCGATCGGAACATATTTAACACCTTTGAGGTAATGGTCGTTATATAAATAACTAGCCGATAACGCCACCACCACCAAAAAAACTATTAGCCATACTAATAGATGCGAATGATGACGGCGACGTTTACGATGCTTATTGGATGAATAACTTGAAGGCACATGGCTAGCAGGGGATGACGTTTGATTGCTGACGGCATTTGACTGTTTTACATCATCAATGATGAATTTGAGTGACCCCTCACTCATATTTGAATTGTAGCACAGTAATTCTAAGCCAAAATACAATTACTGGCTTGCAGCTATAACAAAGTTAACTAAATCTAGTGCTTTAGGCTAACCGACTCGAGTATCTTAGTAGCCGTCTTAACATCGTTGCTATTAATCCAATTTTCTGCTGCCAAAAAACTACTAAACATATTTTGGCTAACCAACCGATTATTCACCGGTATTGTAACTTCCATTAACTGGGAATAACTGCTCAGTTTAGAATCATTAAACATATAGAACTGGGGTTCGTATGAACTGGAGTAACTAAGGCCGGCACTATATGCCTGATGATTGATGTTGGTCAGGGATGTTGGAGCTAGAAATATATCGGCAGCATAATTTGGCGACGCCATCTGAGTCATATGCTTAATAAGCGATACCACTTCATAGCCAGGTGCTACAGCCTTAGACACATTAATGACATTGACAGTGGAAACAGTTCCAACTCCAGGTCCTGCAGGATTTCCTTGGGGAGTATACAATATTTCGACCAATCCGGACGGACTGGTGATTTTATCTATTTCGTATGACTGATTGCCATTGGCAAACTGCCAGTCGGTTGGATAGTTAAGGCAAAGGCCGCCGGCGTTGGAGCAAAAGCTTTTCCAGCCGGCATAGGGATTAGCCGGCTGCGCCGGTGTAGCCGTCGCTTTAGTCGTAGTCGCTGGTTTGGTAGAGGTAGATAAAGTCGTAGATACTGTTGGATTGGACTTATGCTGATTCTCATAAACTAGCCAACCGACAACTCCTATTAAGGCTAGTATAACTATTACCAGCATTGCTTCTACCGCACTGAACCCGTACTGATTTTCACTTAGCTTTTGCATGTGTTTAATATAGCATAAGCACAAGTACTTTATTGACCCTAATGGGCCCGATTTAAATGCAAATTATCGATTAGATTATTAGATGGTACAGTACTCTTTCAGTAGACTTGATTATGCGATCCGATATCTAGAAATTCGTAGTATTCATCAGTTTCCCGATATACGACCCTAATATCTCCAGCAACCGACCAGGCTCTATATATGCGTTTCTTGCCCTTCAAACCGTGGTCATCAAGAGGCTTTCCCCTAACACCCTCTCTGAACATGGTTAGTCTTAGCTCGAATTGTTTAACTAAACTATCGTTAGACGCTATACGATTCTTAAAATGCTTTTCGAAAGTCTTATCTCGATAGATAGGTTTCACTTACTTTAGGTCTTTCATGAACTCTTCGACCGTAGAATAGGCCTTTAACTTTCCAACTTTTCTTAAATTGTCCATGGTCTCTATGGCCTTATCATAACGCTCGTCTGCTTCAGGGCTCAGCATAATAGTTGGGTTGCCGAAATCGATTTTCCTACCTTCTACTTCAGACTTTGCCCAAAACCGAATATAGGCTTGAGCTGAATCAAAGCCAAGTTCTTTGGCGCGTAGCTCAAGACCATCTCTTATTGCAGTGTCTATAGGTACTTGTAGTTTTGTAGTCATATGATAATAGTATTAAAATAGTATAATTAAGTCAATGGATAATTCAGGACATTGCTTATACTTAGCAGACTAATGAGCAGTGATTAAATCTTCGATTAAATACTAGGTACTGTTTTACTAATTGGTTCATTTCGAATATTCTTTTAGGCTACCAAGCAGAACTTTAACCCTGATGTCAATTGAAATGTGGCGACTATACAAAAATTGTAAGCCTACTAGAACACTAACTACTTATTTGCTTTATGTCTTCTTTCAGTGATTTCTGTATGGTTCTTTTTTCAACCCATCTTCGTCGTTTTTTTGAATGTTGCTTGGCTATAGCGCGAAGACCCCAATAGCCACCACCATTTTTTGCACCATTATGCTCAGTTTTAGTTGCCTTAGACATAATATCTAATTATACATTGGTGACCCTAAGGGGTCCGAATTATAGGAGTTTAGCTAGAGAAATAATTAGATGGAATAAACTTATGCCTTATACTTCTGAGCCAGTGGCAATGTTATAGTCCTTGTCTTGTCAGAGGCTTTTGTTAAAGCATAGATTGGGCTTGTTTCATAGCCTATATGCATTAGCTTAGCTCCTAACTTTGATGAAGCCTGAAATGCGGGCAATAAGTCAGTATCTGCACTAATAACAACTATTTCTGTATCCTGACCTGCTTCTTGTACCATCCTAACCGCCAAACCAACATCAACACCCTTTTCTGCTAACTTCCATGTTTTGTGACCACATTTTTCGCATGGGTCAGATTCTCTTGCGCGTAGGTAGCCGACTTTAATAAATGTTATCTTTTGCTTCTGAATCAGATTTACAAACTTCGCCTGATATTTAATAGCTTCACTGGACTTCTTCTTAATATCTGCTGTTTGGTCATACAAACGTAATCTTGCACCAAACCATAGAACTTCAGATGGGAGATTATCTACTAACAACTCTTCAATCAAGCCTCTGAAATTGTAGTTCTCTACTAATGAACGAGTTGCTTTGTTGCCATTGTCGCCCAGCAGATGGCGTATGCCATAAACTAAATTTTCACCATCTATTAAAACTATTCTCCGCATAAGAGTTATTCTACAACAATAAAAAAGACCTCGCGAGAACTTGCGTCCAAACGAGGTGCAGTAATTAAATTATATCAAAGTTGACATATTAGTCAATATATTTTTTGGTGATTATAGATGGTTACTTCCCGCTCGTAGCCCTCAAGCCGAACGCCTAGTATCTTAACCGTAGGTTTTGAAGCCGAACATGACTTCAGGTTTTCTTTTGGTTTTTCCGGTATTCCTCTAAGGCTTCTTTAGGCGTTTTGTAACCTAAGACTTTCATATAGCGGTTATTAAGCTTATCCTCAGTCATTTGGATATAGGCTTCATTGTATTGGGAGATGTCACTGCTTTTTTTAATGTACGTTCTGGCTCCACCGTTAAAGTTCTCCACGCTTCCTTTCTGGTAACTAGAATACGGGTCGCAAAAGTAGAAGGGTACGCCCAGAGCCTGCTCCAGCTTCTTATGGTACTGCCACAGGATGTCATTGTCGGTGGTAATGGATTTAAGTTCCGGGAACAGCTTCTTAATCTCAGTAGCTACATCGCCTACTAATAATCTTTTGCGATACTTTGGCACCCACACTAGGTGATACTGCAGACGATACCGAGAATGCGATCCGTGATAATAACGTCGTTGGCCTTTCTTCATCTCTGACCCAAGCATGGCAGACTACTTTCGCAGACACAAGACTTTGCGTCTGCTCCAGGGAGCCTTTCTGCCACAGGCTAAAGCCTGTAGTTAGCGGCACGCTTAATCTAATCTTCCCTAGAGGATTTGTTTATGACATTAAACAGCACAACTTTATAAGTTCAGATATTAGTCCGCTTTACAGGTGTATTTCGTTAGAAAATACTCCATTCAAGGCTAATAATTCAGTTCTGGTGAACCACCTGTTATCGAATTGGA
>JAJZOE010000002.1 GCA_021829145.1 bacterium
CTAGCCAATTTGAAGACTTGCAAGGCAAGATGGTAGAAGTTGTTGGCCGGATTGTAACAATCAGAAAATTTGGTAAGATTGCCTTTATCGTTATTCGGGACTCCAGCGGTGAACTGCAGCTATTTCTGTCGGCCAATGAAGTCCAGCCAATGGATGTCAATAGTTCTCAGCTAGGATTTTCGGAACTGACCTTACTTGATAGCGGAGATTTTATTGAGGCCGCTGGCGAAGTTATTAAAACCCAGACCGGTGAAATATCTGTAAAAGTTACTAAGTTGCGCTTGATCGTCAAAAGCTTGAGGCCATTACCACTTAGCCGGGAAGGCTTTACCAATAAAGAAGAGCGGCTGAGGCGACGTTATGTCGATATGAACGTTAACCCTGAAGTCCGGGATAGGTTTATTAGGCGTAGTAAGTTTTGGGGTGCTACCCGAGATTTCCTTAATTCGAATGGCTTTATAGAGGTTAATATTCCGGTATTGGAGCATACTACAGGCGGTGCAGACGCCAATCCTTTTGTTACCCATATGGATTCGCTGGACCAGGACTTTTATTTGCGAATTAGCCATGAACTGCCTCTTAAGAGGCTGCTAGGTGCTGGCTTTGAGAAAGTGTACGATATTGGTCCCAGGTTTAGGAATGAGAACTATAGTGATGAGCATCTTCCGGAACACGTTGCCATGGAATGGTACTGGGCGTTTGCCGATTGGCAAGATGGGATGGAGTTTCAGGAGGAGATGTTCAAGCAGATTTTAAGCCAGACTTTCAATAAGCTGAAATTTAATGTTAATGGTATGGGTATTGATTTAGACAAGCAGTGGGAAAAATGGGACTATGCCGAGACGATAGCTAAACATTATGACGGGCTGGATATCTTCAACTGTTCTCTGGATGACGTTAAGTCCCAGCTAGCTAAACACCGGCTGGAAGTAGCTAAAAGTGAGAATAAGGCAAGAGGAATAGATAAGTTGTGGAAGAATATTAGAAAAGACGTGGCCGGACCAATCTGGCTGGTGGACACGCCTACATTTATTAGCCCACTATCCAAAGTTAATCCCGATAGGCCTGAAACTACCCAGAGGTTCCAGGCAGTTATCGCCGGTAGTGAGTTGTCCAATGGCTTCTCTGAATTAAACGATCCCATTGATCAATACAACCGGTTCATTGAACAGCAGAAAATGAGAAATGACGGCGATAGCGAGGCGATGATGCTAGACATAGATTTTGTCGAGATGCTGGAATACGGCATGCCGCCGGCCTGCGGACTGGGTTTTAGTGAGCGGGTATTTTGGTTGTTTGAAGGCGTTAGCGCCAGGGAAGGAGTGCCTTTTCCACAACTTCGTTATGAGGTTGACCAAACAACCAGGGAAATTTATCCGGAAGCTAACTTCTAATGGTCAGCATTGACGACGACTCTTTTCAGGAGTTGGTCCAGCAAGCACTGGAAAGTTTACCGGGAATCCATGCTAAAAATATAGCTAATATTGCTATCCTCTATGAGTACGAACCGACGCCGGATCAACGGCACAACCTTCAGTTACGGCATGACCAGACTCTATTTGGTCTTTACGAAGGCATACCACTGTCCCAGAGGCAAGGAGAAACAAGAATATTTCCGGATAAGATAACGGTTTTTAAAGGCCCCCTGGAGAGAGCATCGTCATCTGTTGCTGAACTTAAGGAGAATATCAGGCATACGCTGTGGCATGAAATCGGCCATTATTATGGGCTGGACCATGACCGCATTAGGGAACTTGAATCCTGAGAAACTGCTTTAATAATGTGGCAGTACCGATATAGCCGAAAAATAAAAGCTGCTATAGTAAGGCCAATCATGATTGAGCTTGATAATGTCAACAAAATTTACGGAAAGAAGGATACGGCTTTTACTGCTTTAGCTGACATTAATCTTAAGCTACCGGCGGATAAAAGCATTGCTGTTATTGGTAAGAGCGGGTCCGGCAAATCTACCTTACTGCACCTTATAGGTGGTCTTGATCGGCCGACAAGCGGCTCAATCGTTATTAACGGACAAGACTTATCTAAGCTAAGTAAAAAAGAAATGGACCGTTACCGGAGTCATGATCTTGGCTTTGTTTTTCAGTCATTTTTTGTTGAAGCCAATCAGTCATGTTACCAAAATGTGGCTTTGCCTTTAGAAATTAACAGGTTGCCAGTCTTAAAGAGAAAACAATTAATAGAGGATGCATTAGTCCAGGTAGAGTTAGCCGATAAGATTAAAAATAAGGCTGGCACTTTGTCGGGTGGTCAGAAGCAAAGACTGGCAATTGCCAGGGCGATCGTAACCAAACCAAAGGTTATTCTAGCCGATGAGCCTACCGGTAATTTGGATAGTGCTACTGGAGAAAAGGTAATTAGCCTACTGTTTGACCTTCATTATAAACAAGCAGCAACATTAGTCATAGTGACTCATGATAGCGATATCGCTAAGGCCTGCGATGTCCAGGTTTATATCAAAGACGGCAAGATTGAGAAAGTTACGACTAAGGGGACAAATAAATGAACTGGGGAGACATAATCCGCCGCAGCGGTCGGGCGATACGTCAGGCAAAGATAAGGACTCTTTTGACGGCAGCCGCTCTTGCTGTCGGTGGTTTTACTCTGACAGCAACTCTTGCTGCCGCTAACGGGGCTAGGGCTTACGGCAATAAACTTATCGATACTAACTTTGATCCAAGTTCGTTAATTGTGGCAAAAAATAAAAATGTATTTGGCGGAGGCGGTACGACGAATAAGCCTCAGCCGTATAGCAGCTCATTTACTAACGTCGGCGGTAAAACAATTAATATGCTTGATCAGCAAGACCTCAATAAGTTAGCTTCTTTTCCTGGGGTACAAAGTGTTTTTGAGCCATATACAACAAGCGTTCAATATATTACAGGTCCTAACGGCAGTAAATACACCGGAAGTGTCGAGGCATTTAATCCGAACATCTCTCATCAATATGCCGCTGGAGGCGTTACTGGAAATATTCCGGAGGGTAAAGTAGTTGTCCCCGCTGACTATCTATCTCTCCTAGGGTATAAAAATGCTCAGTCTGCCATTGGACAGAATATTAACATCCAGGTGCGGCAAATATTAGGTGGTCAAGCAGATAAGAGCTATACCATCATGGCCATACTGACACCGCCATCTACCCTGATCGGCGGAAATGTTAATTCGACTCTATTTCTCAATGCTAATGATGCTAGGTCAATCTACGATTATGTTAATAAGGGAACTATAAACTATAATCGGTTTTTAACGGCTATTGTAAGAGTTAAGGATGGTACCAACCAAGCAAAGTTAAATGCTGTCCAAAATGAAATCAAGAATGCGGGTTACGGCGCCGAAAGTGCTAAAAATGCCCAAGCGGTGATTAATCAGATAGTAAACGTACTACAGATTATAATTGTCGTCTTCGGTTTAATAACTCTCGTTGCCTCATTCTTTGGAATAGTTAATACCCAATATATTAGTGTTCTTGAAAGAACCCGGGAGATCGGTCTGATGAAAGCTCTGGGGATGAGCAGCAAGAACGTCAGTAAGCTATTTATAGTCGAAGCAGCTTGGATCGGCGGTATAGGCGCTGTCTTAGGCAGTATAGTGGCGATAATTATCGGGGTATTGATTAATCCCTGGATATCCAATAAGATTAATTTCTCTAACAGCCGTCTATTGCTGTTTCGACCATCCCAAGTAATTGGACTGATAATCTTCTTAATAATAATTGCTGTAATCGCTGGGCTTCTTCCAGCCAGAAAAGCAGCCAAGCTAGATCCAATTGAAGCCTTGCGTACTGAGTAGTTTGTCTCTAATATTCTATATAGATAGTGGGAAAACCAACATGAGAGCAGTAATATTTGATTTTGACAGCACTATTGCAGATAGCTTCTCCACTGTTATTGGCATTACTTTTCACTTGACCCGAGATGTCCAGTTGGCAGATATAGAGCAAGTAAAGTTACTTAGGGATAATGGCATCAGTCTGACCCAGGCAATTAAGCAATTGAATATTTCCAAGTGGCGCTGGCCATGGTTGCTGCAGCGCGGGCGAAGCATGATGGCCAAGCAGATTCACCAGGTTCCGGTCTTTCCCGGGATTGAAGAAGTACTAAGAGCTTTAAGCAAAGAAAAATACCAACTTTATATAATCAGCAGCAATAGTGCTACTAACGTGGAAAAATTCTTACTGGATAAAAACCTATTACCATATTTTGACCATATATACGGCGGTGCTGGATTATTTAATAAAGCTAAAATTATCCGGCGAGTGTTAAAGGCTGAAAGGCTCAACAATGACTCGGTAATATATATTGGTGATGAAGTTCGGGATATTGTGGCGGCTGCTCAGGTCGGGATAGATTGCATTGCCGTATCATGGGGGTACAACAGCGCTAAATTACTCAGTCAGTACTCACCGTGGGCAGTTGTAGAGTCAGCGAAACAATTAAAAAAAACTGTTAACGAATGGGGAGTGGTATCTGGAACTTGAGCAGATAAAGATAAACAAACTAGTAAACGGCGGCCAGGGGATTGGCAGGCTGGCTGACGGTAGGGTAGCGTTTGTTTGGAATGCATTGCCTGGAGAAAAGCTTAATGTCAGGATAATAAAAAGTAAAAAAGCCTATGCCGAAGCAATCGCTGAAGATGTGATTGTTGCATCGGATGAAAGAAGGGATCCCAGGGATAGTGAGTTTTTAGCTACCTCTCCTTGGCAGATACTATCAACTGAAAGTGAGCAGAAGGCAAAGCTGGCAATTGTAAGAGAAATTAATCTTATT
>JAJZOE010000061.1 GCA_021829145.1 bacterium
AGTGCTTGCTCAAAAGTCAAACTAGCAATTCTTTTAGCATCATCATGAGTAGCTGGATCTTTATCAAAAACACCATCAAATTTAGTGGCTTTTAAAACTGCCTGGCAATCAAGTTCTAGGGCAATACTTAAAGCAGCGGTATCGTGAGTAAAATAGGGTCTAGCAATGCCGCCAGCTACCACCAACACTCTCCCAGCCTCTAAATGTTTTATTGCCCTGCGATACGAGTATGACTCAGCTAATTGATCAGCAAAAATATTACTGAGACATCTAGTTTGGATATCGTTATTTTCTAGTATATCTGTTAGAAACATTGAGTTAATAAGACCGCTCAACATTCCCATCTGATCTGCCGTTACTCGTTTTATGCCATGTCCGGCAACTTTAGCACCACGAACCATATTGCCGCCACCGACAACCAATACAATCTGGCAGCCACTCGTATATACTTTTTTAACTTCCTGAGCTATGTAATTAGCAATGTTAGGATCTATGCCAATATCATAGCGACCGGCTAATTGCTCCCCAGAGATTTTAAGCAGCAGACGTCTATATGGGTTACTCATCTAAACAACAAGTCTAGCAAATGACAAGCCCTAACGCTATACTTTAAATCAATAATGACCATTTATTCCTGGAATGTTAACGGTATAAGGGCAATCATAAATAAGGGTGCTTTCACAGATTTTATTAACAATGAGTACCCCGACATATTATGTCTTCAGGAAATAAAAGCTAAGCCCGAACAATTCAATTTTGATCATAACAGCTACCATGCTTATTGGTATCCGGCTGAAAAGTCTGGCTATAGCGGCACCGGCATACTAACTAAAACAAAGCCGGTTAGTATTAGCTATGGACTGCCAGAAGATATAGCCAATGAATTTAATCTTAGTAACGATAGTTATGGCAACCCTAATCTCGAGGGTAGGGTAATAACAGCCGAATATCCAAAGTTTTATGTTATTAGCGTCTACACGCCAAATGCTAAAGACGATCTGACCAGACTAGACCTAAGGCATAAAAAATGGGATCCAGCTTTCTTAAAATATATAAGCAAACTAGAAAAAACCAAACCCGTAATATTCTGCGGCGATTTAAATGTTGCTCACACTGAGGATGATTTAGCTAACCCAGGACCCAACCGAGGGAAGAAGGGTTTTACCGATGAAGAACGCGAAGGCATCCAAGCATATCTAGATGCTGGATATATAGACAGCCTAAGACAGTTTAAAAAGGGCAATGGCTACTATACCTGGTGGTCGCATTTTGCTAATTCTAGAGCCCGTAATGTTGGCTGGCGAATAGATTACATCTTAATCTCTGGGTCGCTAAAAAACAAACTTAAGTCCGCTAATATTTTTCCCAAATACCTAGGATCTGACCACTGCCCAATAAGTATCGATATGGATCTCTAGATGACCAACGAAATATACCTTAAACAAGAGAAAAATAAGCCCCTATTTGAGAATCTTCTTTGGAGCCGGCCAGAAAATAAGGCACTAGCTGGCAGATTGTTAATAATAGGGGGTAATACCCAGGGTTTTAAAGCGCCGGCAACAGCTTATTCTTTAGCCTTAAAAGCAGGAATGGGAACTATTAAGGTACTTCTCCCAGATAGTTTAAGAAAAATTGTAGAAACACATATTGAAGGAGCAATTTTTGAAAGTTGCAATAGTAGCGGCAGCTTTAGTAAATCTGCTTTAGCTAGCTCATTAGAGCATGCCTCCTGGGCCGACTTAGTCTTACTAGCCGGTGACTTCGGCAAGAACTCTGAAACTGCCATATTCCTAGAGAGTCTCATATATAAGTACAAAGGTCCGCTAGTTATTACTGGCGACAGTATTAACGCTCTATTAATAGACGCTCCAGTCCTAGCCGAACGCTCCTATACATTAGTAGTTACCAATTTAGATAAGCTTCAAAAACTAGTTATGAATATGAGATATCCGAGAGCAATTGTATCTTCAATCAGCCTACTTCAATTAGTCGATTTATTAAAAGAGCTAACAACTAAATTCAAAATTGGCCTCATTACAAACTTTATGCAACATATTATTGTAGCGGTAGATGGCAACATATCAGTTACTAAAATAGAAAAAGAAGAGAATGGCTATAGCTTAGTCTTGGCTTCATATTCTTCTACCTGGTGGGCTCAAAACCCAAACAAAATGTTTGAGGCTTTAACAACAGCTATTTTTGAAATCGAAGCATAAGCAATTGCAATTAGCTTCTGTCACTAAGTATAATAAGATAATATTTTAGTGGAATAATCAATGCCAATAGAACAAGCTCGGTTATTACTTGGACCCGATGGCGAACCGGTCGGTCGTATTGTTGGCATTGAAACAGAATCTAGCGTGTTAGTTGAGGCAACTGAAGGAGTTAAAAGATATCTAGAAGAATATGGTGGAGCATATGAAAGAGGAGGAGACGCAAGTACTTTCGTTAATGTTCATGTCTTTGGTGAAAAAAAAGATATTTACACTGACGATGGAAACCGTGAGTATCTAGATCTGCACAAGCCGGAGGTTTCAACTGCAGAAGAAACAAGTTTTAGTGGTGCCGCCCTACGTGTTGCTAGGGGTCATATTAAGATGGCTAGACGATACGAAGAAGCACTACCAGGCATTAACGAAGAACTAAAAAATCTGGTTGGCATAAGTGGACGCACACCAATAAAACAGTTAATAATAATCGCGAATAACTGTACTCCTAATTTAACTGCGGCTTGGGGCAGCCATGAGAACTACCAGACACGTAGAGCCTTAACTGTCGAGGATGACATATTCCCAGCTTTCGTAATCCATAATGTTAGTAGAATTGTATGGTCTGGAATTGGATTAGTAGTAAGAGGCGAAAAATCAGGAGAATATGGATATGCATTAAGCGAAAGAGCTGAATTCTTAGAAGAAGAATATGGTGGTGGATCTCTAGAAAAAAGAGCACTAGTAAATACCAGAGATGAAGCATTGGCAAATAGGGAATATTGGCGAAGATATCACGACGTCAGCGGAGAGACAACCATGAACCCCTATACAACTGCCTTAAGACTTGCTGCCGGCTCAATACTGCTTAGGGCCTGTGAACTTGGTGTCGATTTCAGCGATCTTATGCCGCATAATCCCATTTTTGCTATGAGAAAAATATCTTATGATACCACTTTAACTAAAAGCATATCCCTAGAAAATGGCAGGCAATTTACCGCTCTTGACCTTCAAGAAGCTATAGCCGAAAGAGCAATCTATCAGGCCGAAAAAGCCGGATATTTAACAACTCAAGAACAATTATGGGGACAAAGGTGGCTCAGCCTAATTGATAGCTTAAAAAAGGATCCTAGAGAATGCTCTAGAATGGTTGATTGGGTATTTAAACAATCATTAATAGAAAGAGAATTAAATAGACCCAGAAAAGACCATAAAACAGACTACGATATATCCTTAAGAGTAGCGACAGCATACCACTCGGTATTGCCTAGCGGTCTAGCTATAAAAGCTATGAGAAAAGGATTTTACGCGCTGAATCCAACTGACAAAGAGTTAGATGAGGGACTACCATTACCTAATACTAGAGCCATGCTAAGGGTTAGTGCTATTAAGGCGCTTAGGGAAGCTGGTATAAATTTCACCGCAAATTGGATGAGTGTTAGGGGTGAAAATAAAAAGAATCTTTTGTTCGGCGATCCATCAGCAACAACAGACGACAATTTAGATAGGCTACTTGCTAGCTTATAGATATCTTTAATTGTTACTGGTGGGCGAGGAGGGAATCGAACCCTCAATCCTTATCGGAACACGATTTTGAGTCGTGCGCGTATACCTATTCCGCCACTCGCCCTTAAGGTAGGCTACAATTGGTCATTGTACTATACTTAAAGAGTCATATCTAGAACTCTAAAAAACAGGGGTAATTAATCGAGGAATTGTCCAGCATGGCAGATGGCTACCAAGATAACGATCAAAACACAACCGACAACCGCTTAGAAGCTGCTGATATTATCAGGCAGAAGATTGCTGCTATCCATGATGAAGAACCAGACGCTAAAACCGAGGTAAGCGAAGTTCAAGATATTGACTCGCCATCAAAACATCAAGAATTTATCCAAAATCTAGTTAGCTCAGGCAAGGATATTGCCACTATTCAAACCGAATGGCATGACTATTATGAATCGCTGCCTGAAAAAGAAAAGATAGAGGTTTGGGATGAATTCTATGCCAGCAATAAAAACATTAAAAAAGCCGCAACCATAACTCCAGACCATCCTAGAGAAATGGTCCATGTTAAAAACCAGGTTATATCAAACAACAGATATAAGCCAAGGCATTCTACTACAACTCCAAGAAGACTAGAGAAGCCCGATAAAGCTACCAGACCTAAAGTTAAACTAAAAGCTAAACATCATATCCAATCACTGCTGTTTGGTCTAGGAATAGGCTTCTTAGCCATATTCATATTCCTATTTGGCTTCTTTAATGAGGTCTTTATAGCCCCATTTATCCAACCAAGTAGGAACGTCAACATTCCAGTTATTATTGGCGCAAGCACTGTCGCACCGACTGCCGCGCCAGAAGTAATTATTCCAAAAATAAATGTCGATATCCCCGTTATATATAACATTCATACCACTAACGAGAATATTATAGAAAACGATCTAGAAGGTGGTGTTATCCATTTCCCAACAACAGTTGAGCCTGGTCAAAATGGTAACGCTGCTTGGACTT
>JAJZOE010000070.1 GCA_021829145.1 bacterium
GGCGACTGCTTGTCTTTTTCGGCCTGGATTTGATAAATTCTCCTATTGAGATCGTTAATTTCTTGCTTAGCGCGACCATCCTCATCGTAGGCCTTATTGCCTGCAACATAAGCACGACTCATCCATTCTCCACGCTCTCTATGAGCAATCTTGGCCAGCTCTTGAGGGTTCTCACCGCCTAATTGTTTGAGCATGGCCCACATCGTTTTACCGACATGCAGACCGACGTCTCCCCCGTAATTAACCCGGAATACACTGGCCCCAGATACTTCTAATAAATTAGACATGGCATCGCCGATAATAGACGTATAAAGGTGCCCGACATGCAATAACTTGAAGGGGTTAGGGTCTGAGAATTCGGTTACAATCACCTTGCCACTTAGAGGTTTAGCCGGTTCACTGTCCATAAGATCGATCAAAGCCCTGTCGGAAAGACGTACATTAATGAACCCCGGTCCAGCTATATCGACCCGACTAAGTTCAGGCATTATTTGACGTAACTTATTAGCTAATATTTGCGCTATTTCTCTAGGGCTGCCGCCAACCCGGCTAGCCAGCTTTAATGCCACGTTAGTTGCATAGTCACCAAAATTTTCGTCCGGGTAGCTAATCTCAACTTCATTCGGATCCAGACCATAATCCCCCGCCGCCTGTATAATAGCTTTAGTTAACTTATCTTCCATAGAAGATAAGTATAACAGAGGTTAGTCTCGCTGGTGTTTATGAATATGCGCTGCTAAATCATTAACTCCTCTTTGCCATACAGCCCGGGCAGAGTAATAAGTTATTAAATAGGTAAAACTAAGAAAAACAAAAAAACTAGCCATCATTCGGCCCATATCGGGATAAACGGTTGGTTTCAGAATAAGGTTCGAGATGTCGAAGAGAAGTCCGGCCGGATTTACGATCACGTCCCAACTATTCCATCTTAAGTCCCGCCCCAGATAAATGGCAAAGCAACAACCGAAAAGTATAAGCGCTACCATGATGGCCGCGGTTTTTGATTTTAATCTTTTCCTTAGTTCGCTATGTACCTGATAAAGACTAACCAGGCCCATGAACATAGCCAGAAAAATAAAAGACGAAAACATGACAACATTGAATAGGATGGTTCGGTTACTCATCCCTTGCAGATGTATATAATCACTTATCATATAAAAACTGTTGGGCAGAAAAATGATCCAGATAAATGTCCAGATTAACGGCTCCCAATCAGACCATCTTTTAGTTTTTAAAATATTAGCCAGTCGCCAGGATACTAACAGCGGAATAGTTGCCAGTATTGTATTAAAAATAAGATAAGCATAGCTATACCCGTGGTCGAGAAATATAGAATAAGCAAACAGGCCAATGCAGACCGCAAACCCTAGCGCAAAGACGGTTGTGAGCTCTAACCAAGAGCGTTTTTTAGCCATAGTATCTTATTATAGATTATCTACTGGTTCAGCATCACTTTAAACTTTTCAATCAGCTCAACCGGTTCCGGATCGATTTCTGCAGCTATGGCACTATATAGGCTCACAAAATCTCCTAAAAGTACTCCGTACAACATTTGCTCAACAACATTTTCACCTTCTACATGCACCACAATCGGAGCAGGGCGGCGACCACTAAGCAGTCTATCGCTAAGCTCAAACCGTTTTGCTATCTGCGGATGCTCAAGTGATGATCTCAGATCAATAACGCAATACGGTTTATCAACAGGTTGACTGCTCCAGCCCATAAACTCGTTATGATTAAATTCAGAATATACTCCCGTCCAAGCCACATGCTTAGCATTTTCGTTAAAACTGATTTTCCACTTATAGGCAACGGGAGCCATTTTCGGTCCACCGTAAACAACGACCGATTTAGCGACACAATCTAAAGCTATCTGTTTGGCCAAATTATCCTTGGTAGGACTATCTGGTAGCCAGGCAGTCAGTTTTTCCTTTAAAAAGCCAGCTGAGTTGGTTAAAACATCGACTCTGTCATCAGCCAGTATCCCCGCGTTGATTCCTATCTCAATTAATGCCTTCAGGTTATAGAAGACCGCATAGCGCGGCTGTTTAGCCTGAGGCATTAAAGCAACCGGATAGCCTTTCTCTTGAGCTATTCTAAGCAGTTCGCCGCCGCCGGTTATAACTACTATCTGGGCTCCCTTTTGCTCAGCGTTACTTAGTGAGCTAAGTGTTTCTTCGGTGTTTCCCGAATAACTAGACACTATGCATAGCGTTTTTTTTGAGACGTAACTAGGAAGATTGTAGTCTCTCACGATTTCAAACGGGACCTTAAACCCAGGCCAGGTCAAGCTCAAGCTGGCTGCCAAGGCGGAACCGCCCATGCCGGTATACACTACATTGTCTATAGCAGCTAAGTCTGCACTAAACCCAAAATTATGAATCAGCTGGCCTGGCTCCTTAGCGGCAATACCAAGTGCATCGGCCTTGTCGATACGATGGATAAAAGAAAGGTCATCAAGCATTTAATCTCCTTTTGTTTTAGTAACAGCTGTATTATATTATACCTAAAGAGGTAAAAGCTTATGCTAGGGGGACAATTAATGTTTGGGCACCAAGACGATCAACAAACACTTAACGATCAAGCGACAGCGTTGCAAATGCCGCATAACGACAACGATGATACAGTTATCTCGGATGGCGCTCAAGACAACAGTGGTGGCACTGCACTAAATGTATCAACTCAGTTAAATAATCCCGTACCTCAGCAGCCGGCTGCCTCAACTGACGATTTACTATCAATTAAACAACAAGCTCTAACCCAATTATCCCCTATTGTCAATCACCTGGACCAGACGCCGGAAGAAAAATTTAAAACTACAATGATGATGATCCAGGCTAGTGATGACCAGTCTCTAATTAACGAGGCATACAAAGCCGCCCAGAACATTTCCGATGAAAAGCAAAAAGCCCAAGCCCTACTGGACATAGTTAACGAAATCAACTACTTTACACACCAGAGCCAAGAAAACTAAAACCAACTGTTACACACCTAAAAAGAGCCCCCTAATAGGGCTCTTTTTATTAGCGACATTAGCAACTTTACATCATTCCCATACCGCCACCCATGTCAGGTGCGGCAGCCTTTGGCTCCGGAATGTCCACTACTAGTGCTCCCATAGTCATAGCAGTTCCGGCGATACTTGTACCGTTTTGAAGTACTTCCCTGGCTACACGGGCCGGGTCGATGATTCCGGCTGCTTTTAGATCAACCAGTTCGCTCGGCTTGTTAACATTAACTCCAAAACCAGGTTTGTTGGAAGACTTTACTTTAGGCAGCCACTCATCTGCGTTTAGACCGGAATTAGTTAGCAATATCCTAAACGGCTGCTCTAGGCTGCGTAGCAGCAATTGCTTACCCGCATTGATTGAGTCTTCGTCTTTGGGATCAATAGTTATTGCTGACTGAAGGTTAATTAATGTTACGCCTCCTCCTGGCACAATGCCTTCGCCAAGGGCTGCCTTGACAGCGGCTACGGCATCATCAACCCGAAACTTCTTTTCCTCGATCTCCGTCTCGGTGGCCCCGCCAACTTTAATTACAGCTACCTTACCGCTAAGGGCTGCCCGGCGCTTTTCCAGATTTTCTTTGTCGTACTCGCTAGTCGATTGATCGATTTGCGCGTTGATCTGCTTGACTCTGGCACTTACTTCGGCCGGATTACCGTTTCCTTCAATAATCGTCGTCTCATCTTTGGTAACAATAACCTTGCGAGCCGTACCAATTACATCTAAATCAACATTCTCAAAAGTCATACCTCTATCTTCGGTAATAACATCAGCTCCGGTAAGTATTGCGATATCGTTTAGCATATCCTTGCGACGGTCACCGAACGCCGGCGCCTTAATGGCTACGGTATTAAATACACCCTTTAGGCGGTTAAGCACCAATGTGCCTAACGCTTCCCCTTCTACGTCCTCAGCTATAAGCACCAGATCTTTTTTACCACTCTGGGCTAGTTTTTCTAACAGCGGTAGAAACTCCTGAATGGAGCTTATTTTTTTGTCAGTTATGACAATTGCCGGTTTGTCATAAACAGCTTCCATTCTGGTGGTGTCAGTAACCATATACGGGCTGACAAAACCACGGTCGAAGGTAAAGCCTTCAACTACTTCTTTTTCTAGTTTTAAACCCTGGCCTTCTTCTACTGTAACGACACCGTCTTTGCCAACCGCTTCCATTACATCAGCTATTAACGCGCCGATTTCACTGTCACCGGCTGAAATCGTAGCTACTTCGGCTACCCTGCTCTTCTTGCCTTCAATATCCTCAGCCATAGTATTTAGCTTGGTAATTACGGCTTCTGCAGCCGTTTCCAGACCTCGCCTCAGCAACATCGGGTTATGACCGGCGGCAATTAACTTATTCGCTTCATTGAGGATGTGGTAAGTAAGCACAGTGACCGTAGTCGTGCCATCCCCGGCTACATCG
>JAJZOE010000065.1 GCA_021829145.1 bacterium
TACCTTTTTCGTACAATTTTTTGCATTTATGAGTCCCCCGCAACCCAGTATTGCCGATTCGACAAACGACATGATAACGGGTGGTTTCTCAACCATCTCTGAGCTCGTATCGGATTGCAATAGCAATATTAAAGACTATAGGACAATTCTTGGGTACTACGGTATTAGCTGTTCTGATTTATCCAACGGCAAAACTGTTTCACTTGTCTCAACTTCATATAATAAGCAGCTGTTCTCTATGGGCTGGAACCCTCAGGGTAGCGTAAATCCTATATCCAAAAAGCCGACCGATGAACAGCCCGTAAACATCCCCGGGCTTACATCTGCCTTATACTGGCGCTATTTATGGTCATGGGATACGGGTGCCTACTCGACATATCAAGCGGTCAAGATTACGAGCAGCCTAACCGGAGCAACTTTCTTCGTCTTATATGCTTGCGGCAACTTGGTATCAATCGGCCTCCCGACTCCTTATACACCTACTGCTCCTACGCCTGCTCCGACACCCACACCTACACCTACTCCAACCCCCAAACCTACACCTACTCCAACCCCCAAACCTACACCTACCCCAACGCCATGTCCGTTCAATACCAGCCTCTCACTAAACTCACCCCTATGTAAGCCCTGTGAAGCCAGTATCAATAGCTCAGATACAGTCGCCTGCATACAATACTCAAAAACCGCGGCAGACATAACCCAGGGTTGGCCTGATGCTAACGGTAAGACTGTGGCGGCAGGCGACCAAATAGAATATACCCTTAAGGCCTACAATAGCGGCAAGGCTTCCGTCGATAATTTCGTAATGCATGATGATTTAACTTACATCCTTGATTACGCCAACCTAATAAGTAGCGATGGCGGTAATTTAAATTCTAACGACATTATATTTTGGCCAAGCGCTACGATTGCCCCAGGCGCAACACTCAGCCATACGATAACCGTTCAGGTTAAAAACCCCATTCCAGAAACCCCACCATCAAGCTCAGACCCTATGCTTTTTAACCACATAATGACTAATATTTACGGTAACACGATCAACATAAACATCCCTCAAACACCGGTTACGGTTGTCGCTAACGCCAGTACTGCACTGCCCAATACGGGCCCCGGATCAAGCCTAATCATCGCGGCAATAATAACTTTGATAGCCGGTTACTTTTTCGCCCGATCGCGCCTATTGGCAATCGAGAGCAGCATAGCAATACAAGATAACAATGGAATGGTCGTATAACAATGAGTGAATTAGCACCGAAACAAGAAGTACAAACAGCGCCCGAATTAAGCGAGTCTGTTAAAAGCAGCGAGCTTGAAAATAGCCATAACGAAACCCACGATCAATCAGCTGAAACACTTAACAAACAAGGTGTTAGACAAGAACTAGAGCTACTTGAGCAACCCAAAGCACCACTCGAACTACCGTTTGACGCCAGCCAGGAAGGCGACCAGCCCCAATACATTGACCGCGCCATGAAAAAAGCCAGTCTTAAAAATGAACTCTCTCATATCCGGCAAAAGCTACCCAGATCTGAGCGCATACTTAGCAGTACCATCCATCAGCCAATCATTCGTAGAGCCAGCGACATCAGTGCGAGTACTGTAGCACGAAGCTCGGGATTGCTCGGTGGAGGCATTGTAGCGTTTGGTGGAAGTCTAATTTTGCTGTTATCGGATAAGTTTTTCGGGTTTAGATATAATTACCTGCTGTTTGTGCCTCTGTTTATAATCGGCTACGTGTTGGCTTTATTAATTGAAGCCGCCACTAAGGCAGCTGGCAACAAAAAAGGTTAACCAGCACTGTCTACAGCGTGCAGGTTGCCTTCTCTATCGATGTAGATAGTATCATTTGGTCCATGATTATCATTTGTCGGTTTTGAGACTGGCGCACCGTTATCTTTAATATCATTGGTTTGTGCAGAGACAGGATTTGTTTGGCTATCACCAGACACTCCAGAGCCAGTATTTACGCTATCGCTCACTGCATTAGATTTTTGATTGAATGCTCCAACCGAGGCCTCTAGTTCTCTGGCAATGCGCTCGGCTTCTTGCTTGTCGACAATTTCACTGGATATATTCTCTTCGGAATCATTTGATGTGGTTGGATTCGGCCTCTCAATAACCAAAGTACCCGGATCCTCATTTTGAACAGTTTTAGCTGGCTTCATTTCACCTTCTAGTGTGTCTAAGGGTTTATTTGCGCTAATATTGGCGCTAGTACCGGCACCATTTGCCTGATTTATCGTCATATTGTTTTGGGGCGACTGCATTACAGAAGCGGCTGTCCGAGGCGGAGTTGCCCTTTGTCTTTTCGAAAGCCAATCATCCAAAAAAGAACCGCCGCCTGACGGCTTTGGAGACTGCGCAACAGGAGACGCAACAGTATTAGTAGCGCCCATCTGCCTGGGCGGGAGACCGGACTGGAAGCCAGCAGAACTATTAAACCCTCCTAGGGAAGAAGCAGGGTCGTTTTTGACCTCCATTCTGGCAAATATATCTTTTTCAACCACACTCCTTGGGCGACCGTATTTAGCCCAAGATAATTGCTTGAGAAGTTCGGCTAATTTCGGATTGGGAGTACCCAGAGGCGGTAGCGTCGCCATGCTAAAAGGCTGAGTAGGCACTCCATTAATAAGAGTTCTAACGATGGTATTGTAGTTTGGCACCCTTAGTAAATCTTCGCCTTCAAACAAAGGCTGAAAATACCGCGCAAGGCTTTCTACGTCATTTTGGCCAACCCTAAAAGACACTATCGTTCCCATGTTACCAAAAACCGCATCCCTGACTTCGTCAGTTAACTGGGTAGTAAACTGGTTGGCGACAATTAAATTAAGATGGTACTTCCTGGCCTCTGACATTATCGTGGCAAAACTATCGGTTGAGAAGTTCTGGAACTCGTCGACATAAAGACAAAAATCTACGCGCTCGTCTTCCGGTATGTTAGCCCGGCTCATAGCTGCTGCCTGGAATTTCATCACAAAGACCATGCCTAGTAGCTTGGAGTTAAGTTCACCGGTTCGGCCTTTGCTTAAATTAACGAGTAGGATCTTCTTTTCATCCATAACCTTCCTTAAATCGAAGGCACTTTTAGTCTGGCCAATGATGTTGCGCATCATTTCGTTGCTTAAGAAAGCTCCGAACTTACTAACGAACCAACTGACAATCTCTCCATATTCATTGGATCTTTGTGATTGGGGCACTTCTTTCTGCCAAAACTCAATAACAGTAGGGTCTGTAACATATTTAAGTTTCTGTTTGGCATACTGAGGATCGCGGAACAGCTTTGGTATATCAACAAAAGTTCCGCCCTCGGGGTCGGCCATAATCGTCAGTGCGGCGTTTCGGAACAGACTTTCGTATCGAGGCCCCATAATACCCTGATGGTTAGGGTCATATAGCTTATACAGCATATTGAGAGCTTCTTGGATAAGAAAGTCTTTTTGGTCGGGATTCTGAAACTCAAATAAATTTAAACCCATCGGATAATCCATATCACCGGGGCAAAAGTAAATCACGTCTTCCACTCTTTCCTTTGGGACCATGGATAGTAATTTCTCTGCCGTATCACCATGCGGATCAACAAAAGCGAATCCGTTGCCACGCTGCATATCCTGCAATGCCAGATCTTCAAGAAACGTAGACTTACCGGTACCGGTCTGTCCTACTACATACATATGTCTTTGCCTATCATTTAGACTCAGTCTAATTGGCTTTTTGGCGCCTCTAAATAAGTTATAGCCGAGTAATAAACCATCTTCTGGCATATCCCTTGGGCCGTCGACTTGCTTTGAGGCCTGTCTACTCAGCTGTGAGGTAGGTATATTTTTTTGATCAGGAAAATGGAAAATCGTCGCGAGTTCAGTAGCATTAAGAACAACGCTTCGCTTAGTTTGTCCAAAAGATCTCATTAAATATTCTGTTGTAATATCTTCAATATTCTTGGCTGGAACAAACTTAAAACCGTTTTTACCGGGAGAATCATAAACAGAAAAGCTTGCCACTATATTGCTCAGTATCGCTTGTGCCCGTTGTGAAATATTAGACGACACGACAATCCGTATTAAAACTTCGAAGCCTGCCTGCCTGGTTTTTTCATCAATCGAATCCAATGTTGCCTGCTCTAAATTGGATAATTCTTTTTTCTTGCTATTTCCATCTTTGCTTTCTTCGGGAGGCTTAGCCAAAGCCGTGGCAAAACTTTTTGCCCAAGAACCGGCAACGCTTGCTTTAGATGATTTGTCACCGCTGCGCTTCGAGTCGGCCACACCCTTAGCACTTTCACGCCATTTGGAATGAGCTGGTCGCATTAATATCTGGATGGCTGCACCATCTTCCTT
>JAJZOE010000074.1 GCA_021829145.1 bacterium
GAGATGGATGAGTCGTGCTTATGTTGCAGGCAATAAGGCCTACGATGAGGATGGTCGCGCTAAGCAAGAAATTAACGATCTCAATAGGAGAATTTATCAAATCCAGGCCGAAAAAGACAAGCAGTCGCCTTTGGCACAAATTTATTGGACTACAAGGCAGTGGAGTTACGACGCGCTTAATGACTTCTATAGCAAGCTTAATATTAAATTTGATCGCTACTATCCTGAGAGCCAGACAGCACCTATCGGCATTAAGACAGTTAATGAGCAATTGGTTAGAGGTGTTTTTGAGAGGAGTGACGGGGCGGTAGTCTTTAAAGGCGAGAAGTATGGCTTGCATACCCGGGTGTTTATTACCGATGCAGGTTTGCCAACCTATGAGGCAAAGGAGTTGGGTTTGGCCGAACTTAAACAGCAAGATTACGGGTATGACCAGTCAATTATTATTACTGGGAACGAGCAGGAACAGTATATGGCGGTTGTATTAAAAGCGCTTGAACAATTTGCGCCCGAGTTGGCACAGAACACAGCCCATCTTACTCATGGCATGGTCAGATTAGCGGGCGGAAAAAAGATGAGTAGCCGGGCTGGTAATTTTCTCGGAGCAGACGAGGTACTGGAAGTTGCCAGCGAGGCGGCCATTGAAGTGAGTAGTAAGGCAGATCAGAAAGTTATCCTTGCGGCGGTAAAATACTCAATGCTAAAACAACGACTCGGTGGTGACATAATATTCGTACCGGAAGAATCAGTTAGCATTTTAGGCAATAGCGGACCGTATCTGCAGTACGCTCATGCCAGAGCCCGAAGTATACTTTCAAAGGCTGGGTACACAGGAAGTAAAGAGACAACTAAAATAGACGAGATGGAACGGAGTTTGACCTTAAAGCTATCAAGATACTCGAGCGTAGTGAATCAGGCGGTAGATGAATTAAGCCCACACATACTATGTACCTATCTGTATGAGACTGCTCAGGCTTTTAATAGATTTTATGAATCGAACCGTGTCATAGGAGATGAGAAACAATCTTTCCGTCTAGCTTTGGTTAAAACTTATGCTGACAGACTGAAAGATGGTCTTGGGTTACTTGGCATAGAAGCTCCGGAGAGGCTATGAGTGCTAACTTAAGCGAAGAAGAGTATAAGAATAAATTGGGGCCGGACAGATACCGCGTTCTGCGAGAAAAAGCCACAGAGATGCCCTTTACCGGCAAGCTATTGAATAATCACCAGGATGGCAGCTACTATTGCGCTGCTTGTGGTCAGTTGGTTTTTTCCAGCCAAGCCAAGTTTGATAGCGGCAGCGGCTGGCCAAGTTTTTATGAACCAGAAAACAGGGCAGCCGTTAAGCTAGTTGAAGACAGATCAGAAGGTTTGCGAAGAGTAGAAGTTACTTGCGCTAATTGCGGAAGCCACCTTGGGCATGTTTTTCATGATGCTCCGAACCAGCCTACCGGTATGCGTTTCTGTATCAACTCGGCTGCTCTAGATTTTGACATTAATTAATCTTGCGGATACTTGGTTCCCCAAGCAGCCATTTGCTTAAGTATGGGAAGCAAATCATCACCTTTATCGGTCAGTTGGTAATGACCATCTTGGCCGAGGATAATATTTTGTTTTTCCAGCGTGTCCAGCCGTTGAGACAGGGTGCGAGGGTTAATATTGCCCACCGAACGCATCAGTTCGCAGAAACCTTTGGGTCCGCTCATAAGATCACGAAGGATAAGAGCAGTCCACTTGTTGCCTAAAACACTCATAGCGCTGGCGATGCAGCCTACTCTTGGTTCTAGATCGATGTTTAAAACACTTGCCATTGCTATAAAAAGTATAGTATTATTCTTACTATATTAAGTATAGCAAAAAAGAAAGGGGCTACAAAGCTATGAAACTAGCTATTATCGTTGGATCTACTAGACCAAACCGTCAAACACATAAAGAGGCAAAGTGGGTAAATAAGACGGCTAAGGAGATGGAGGGAATTGAGCCTCAGGTTATAGATTTGGCTGATTATCCGATGCCTTTCTTTAACGAGCCAATGAGTCCAAGATATAACCCGAACCGGGAAATTGGCATCGAGGCTAAGAAATGGTTGGATGCAATTAAGGACTTTGACGCTTATGTATTTGTCACTCCTGAATACAACCACTCTATTACGGGAGTACTTAAAAACGCACTGGATTACATTACCAGCGAGCTATACCATAAGCCGTCAGCGGTTGTTAGCCATGGTAGCGTTGGCGGTGCCAGAGCGGCCGTTCAGCTTAAAGAAATTCTGTCTGAAAGTAGGACGGTAGTAATTCCTAATGCTGTCGCCTTTATCGGTGTCAGCGAAGGCGTAGACGAAGAGGGCAACATTAGTGAAACACTTAAGGCTAACCCATATGGGCCTCAAGCGGCACTTATTTCCACCCTCGAAGAGTTGAAATGGTATAGCGATGCTCTTGCCAAAGCCAGGGGTTAGAATAAAAGCAAACGGCTTTTAGTAGGATATAATGGCTGGCATGGACCAAGCCTTATTGAATGCAATACCTGATAAGTTATTTTGGGTAGATCTGGAAATGACCGGCCTTGATGTGGAAAAAGACGTAATTCTAGAAGTTGCTGCTGAGGTGACTGACCTTAATTTCAAAACTTTGGCTTCCTTTGAAGCATGTATCAGCCAGCCAGACGAAGTGCTGGGCAGGATGGGCGATTGGGCGATGGAGCATCACTCCAGTAGCGGCTTGATTGACCGGATAAAAACGGCCGGCCGGCCCGATGCTCATGTTCAGCACGAACTGATCGGCTTCATTACGGCTGAGTTTGACGGCAAACCGGCGATACTGGCTGGAAATAGCATCCATAACGACCGAAATTTCATTAAATACTGGTGGCCGGAAGTGGATAAGCTGCTACATTACCGGATGGTAGATGTATCTTCTTTCAAGCTAATTATGCAGGCTAAATACGGCGTTATTTACGAGAAGAAGGAAGTTCATCGGGCATTTGATGATATCCAAGCGTCTATAGCAGAGCTGCAGTATTATTTGGATTGGTTTAAGGGCCATGCTTAAGCCTGAGGATAACGAGTATATAAAATCATATCTAACTAAGAGAGAAAGGGCTAAGATCAGTTACCCCTTTAGTCGAACGCTGGCCGTATTTAGTGTTGACAACATTCCTTTTGCCTACCTGGAGACAGGTAAGCAGCTGCCAAGGTTAAGCCTTCGTTCTGATCCGCTGCTTGCTAAGGTTCTACGTGAAAAATATGAAGAGGTAGGACCGGGTGAAAAACTCGATACTAGAATTTGGAGCACCATTGTTTTGAGCGGTCAACTGAGCGTTGAGGAGATTACTGCCTTAATTGACCATAGTTATCAGTTAGCCCAGGCAGCTTAACCGTTTGGGTTGCCAAGCATACTTATCAGCAACTCAGTATTTTTAAAATCAGTAGCCATGTAGCTCTTAATGATAGGCAAGTTGCTGGCTTTGTATTCATTATTAACAATCGATTCATACAGCCTTAATTGCTGCATCATTACTGGAGTAAATGAACTATCAAAATTACTAGACTGAATTGCCTGGTTTAGCTGGGCATCGGCTGAAGGCTGAAGGACGAAGTTCTTGGGGTTAGCCTTAATGCCGTTGTCGGCTAGAAGTTTAATGATATTCGATTGGTCGGTACTGGCAGAGGCTATGGCTGTATAAGAAAAGTTAAGATAGCTTTGGTTGGTGGAGTTACTGATCGCAATGGAGGCTAGGTTTATAATCTCTTGTTCCTGACCCATTACCTGGTTAAGTTGCCCCATGTTGAAATTACTGTTTAATCCCAGGATCCAGTTAAAGATTGCAACTAAGATGATTAGTACGATGGCGCCAATAGCTACCACTATGATTCGTTGATTGCGCGAACGGCCATTAATTAAATTTGGAATTGGTGAACGTTTTTTTGGCTGTTCGTTTAAAAAGGCAAACGGATCAGTGGGTTGTTGCGGTGACTGGTAATACGGACCTTGCGGTTGCACGGGTATATTTAACCATAACCGAAGATATATTGGCTAACCAGGACAAACAGTCTCTATAGTGATATAACTAGCGTAGAATAAAGCCAGAACATGGATGCGGTCGAAGAGGTTAAGAGCAGATTGTCTATAGAGGACGTTATCGGAGAATACGTTCAGCTTAAGCGCGCCGGCAGGAATTTTCGCGGATTAAGCCCTTTTAACA
>JAJZOE010000019.1 GCA_021829145.1 bacterium
CGCTGTTTGGCACCTCGATGTCGGCTCATCTTATCCTGGGGCTGAAGAAGGTCCCAAGGGTCCGGCTGTTCGCCGGTTAAAAAGGTACGCGAGCTGGGTTCAGAACGTAAATTACATTGCGTTCTATCGCTGAGAAGCGGTAAGGCGTTGGCAACATCGAGCCAATAACGCTAACATCTGACTAATATCGGTGAAACCCCACCTGGATTTACGAACGATCCAGAGGGCAATACCGAGGGAAGTCTTCCTTTGTTGGAATGACCCCGTAGAGACTGGATCCCTAACTATTAGGGTGAAGATAGGACAATCAAACTATACCAAGTCCTATAATATGTCAGCCCCTAACCGTTTTACGGAAGGGTGAAGATATAGTCCGTGCCATCAGTAATGATGGATCAACACGCGTGAGACAGTTCGGTTTATATCCGCTGTGGACGTAAGGAAACTTGAGAGGATTTACTCCTAGTACGAGAGGACCGGAGTGAACGCACCTCTGGTGTATCAGTTGTTCTACCAAGGGCATTGCTGAGTAGCTATGTGCGGACTAGATAAGCGCTGAAAGCATATTAAGCGCGAAACTAACCTCAAGATTAGGTTTCCCTATGACCTCCCTGAAAGACGATCAGGTTGATAGGTGCAAGGTGTAAGCACGGTGACGTGTTCAGCCGAAGCATACTAATAGAGGCATTGACTTTTTACGGTCTCTAAAGAATAGATCCTCTGTTCTTTAGAGATATGGCAATTGACTAGTTTTTTGTGTTTACAAAAACGTTTGTATTTGCTAAATTTCTTTAGTCTATTCGTGTTGAGACTTGGACATCAACCACCCCGTCCTATTAATTTAAGACTGATTGGTTGGTGCCCATAGCACGAGGGAAACACCTGTTCCCATTCCGAACACAGCAGTTAAGCCTCGTAGCGGTTACAATACTTGGGGTTCACCCCTGGGAAAATAGCACGGTGCCAAATTTTGATTAAGGCCCCCTATAAAGGGGGTCTTTTTCATTTCACGGTAGTAAATCTTACAGCTAGCCATAAGCATAATTTATTACAATAAGTTGGTATTCCTAGAGTAGTGTTTAAACTTAACAGGAGTACATAAAGATCATATTGACGTAGAAGCAATAGCGTGATATATTATTTTACGAAACGAAAAGAAAAAGGGCTAAAGCAAAAGCTGAGCTCTTTTATTTTTTCGGTAAATAAGGAGGATATAAGAAATCATGGCTGGAACTAAGAACGGCGGTAAGGCTGCCGCTAAGACCAACAAGACTAAGTACGGTGCCGACTTTTACGCTCGTATTGGTGCTATAGGTGGAAAAAAGGGTCACAGTGGTGGGTTTGCTCAAAACCGTGAGCTAGCACGTATCGCTGGTGCACGTGGTGGCCGAGTTAGCCGACGCAGCAAAAAGACATCCTAGTTATTAATATATAGGTTACCTTTAAAAGAACCGCCTTTAGTTTAGGCGGTTCTTTTAAAATAGGACGTTGTCTTTTATTGGTCTTCTCGCACGATAAGATCTGCAAAAACGAGAAGGGGAAACTTGCCAGCAAGCATGGCAATTAAAACAACTATAAGAGTTGGATGCATCTTCTTGAAGAGCCCTTGTCCCGCATGATGGACAAGTACTTCTTCTGCTCAACCAATCCCGATAGCTATCCAGGCATTGCTGGATATGTTCTTCGTCAATCTCTAGATCAAGCTTAACGGCTAATTCCTTTGCCTTCTCCCATGCAGATACCTCCATTCTTAGTAGTTCATAGTCTGTTTTGTATGCTAAATGCCCTAATAGCGCATGACCTGTTTCATGCAATAACGCCCAGCAACCCTCATTGTCAATGTTTTCTTTGGAGTAGGTTATTTTGCGTTCTTTAGGTGACCAGCTAAACTGTTCACCAACAGAGAATTCTATATCTGGGACTAGTTTATTCAATTCCTCAATCATCGGCTGTTTACAAAGACCTCTTTAGCATAGTCATAGCAACCATATATAACCGCTTCTTCTGGCCTATTTGCGCCTTCAACTCTAGGCATAGGCAGTAAAGGTGTTTCAAGATTTTTAAGATAATCATTTAACCTATCGCCATATTTATCAAAATATGTACCGACGCTGCCTCCTATTACAATGACTTCCGGCTCTGTAACTGCCACTAGTTCAATTAAGCCCTGTCCAATATCTCTGGCTATTAATTCCCAGGTCTTATCGTCATCAATATCTTTAGCCATTTTGCCGTAGGTTTCCACTATAGCTTTACCAGAAGCAAAACTTTCCCACGGCATTAAGCGCCCGTTATGTTCTAATAAAAGCAATCTTCCACCGCTATCTCCTACTTCATGGTCTATCTTGCGGTCTACTATTAAGCTATACCCGATTCCAGTACTAACTGTTACGTAAAGAAGCCGCAAAGGTTCTCTGAGCATTGATTCCGATAAGCCTGCTAATTTAGCATCGTTTTCTATGGCCACTGGGCTCTTAGTTATATTTTCTAAGTCCGCTTGTATGGGTTCATTCCGCCAAGGTAGGTTACTGAAGGTCCGGGCGATTCCCGTATCTCGATCAAAGCTGGTAACAGGAATGCCAATACCTACGGCACGAAAGTCCTTTTCGGAGAAGGAATTTATATTATCCTTAATTTGTTCTAAGAATTCGGAATAATTCTTTGGTGTTGGAAACTTTTTCTTTTGAGTTATGACACCATTGTCGTCTAATATAGCGGCGAGCGTCTTGGTGCCTCCCACATCAATACCCAGATACATATTTTTAGTCTAACACAGGCTTTAGGTTAACCTATTGCCGTTAATGCCTAAACAGCTATACTTACCTTATGAACAGCAAGCGTCTTCGTTTTCGGTCGTTGCTTTTGGTTTTGGCCGCTACTTTCATTTTTACTAGTACGGAGGCTTTTGCATCTAGCCAATTAATAGCTCAAGGATATCCAGGTAATTCCAATTTGCAACCAGGAATGATTGTGCAGCTCAATCCCCAAAAACCTAACAGCGTTATGGCTCTTAGTCTAGAAAATATATCTAAAATGCTTGGTGTTGTTATTTCCGCTAACGAAGCAGCTCTAACAATTTCCCAGCCAACTAATTCACAAGAGGTGTATGTCACAAATACTGGTCAGCATAATGTGTTGGTTACAACACAAAACGGCACTATAACCACTGGTGATTACATAACTATATCGTCTATTGCAGGCTTAGGGATGAAGGCTGATAGCAATGAGGGCGAAGTTCTTGGACAGGCTGCTGGTAGTTTTGACGGCGTTCATAATGTACTAGGCAGTACTACTTTAAAGAATAGTGCTGGCCAAAGTAAGGCCGTAAGAATAGGTATGGTTCCAGTTAATATTAACATTGCCAGCAACCCATTAGCTAAAGGTGCAAAAGGTGTTCCAACTTTCTTAAGTAATCTAACCAAGTTTGCTACAAACAAATCCGTTAGTGCTGATCGAATATACTTAGGCATGCTGTGTGTTGTGGCAGGAATTATCATAACTATTAGTATTGTTTATGCTGCCATAAAGAACGGGTTTATCTCGATTGGCCGCAATCCCTTAGCTAAAAAAGCGATAGTATTAAACCTCTTTAAGGTAGTAATAGTAGCCTTAGTTGTATTTGTTGTGAGCTTAGGCGGGGCTTATTTAATTATTACTCAATAACGAAGTAGTCAAAAACATATGTCTGACCGGATTGGGGTGTTGAGGCGGAACAAACACTAAAGCTTGAGCCTGAACGATTAACATAGTAGCTAAGACTTGCGGATCCGGGGCCTACAGGAGTCAACATTACTGCAGGAGTGGATCCAAATGGGGAAGTAAAGTTGACAGTTATATAACAACCGGCAGTTGGACTACCGCCAGTGTTGATGGTTACAGTCCCAGCAGTGTCAGATCCATTTACTGATGTAGTTCCTCCAACTCCAGTGGCAGATCCGGTCAAGCGTCCTGGTATTGAACCAATGGCTATCAGGTGGTGGTTTAGGGTTAGATCGCCGTTAAGCTGCAAGGAACTAGTTGTCACTTGAGGAGATGAAATGCTTCCCGAAAATGCGCCACTGCCATTAACACTTAGCCCTTTTTGTAGGGTTAGTGTTCCCTGGACGGATTCATTGCCCGTAACAGATAGATTGCCACCAGTAAGCAAATTGTTGCTAACAGAGAGGTCATTATTTACGGTAAGTTGGTTAATTTGCATACCTTTAGCTACTTGTAGTTGGCCCTTAACTAAAACTTGGCCATTAAATATTGAGCTACTTTGTACAGTAAGTACTTGGTTGGCACTTCCAATTACATCATTACTATTAGCTAAGTTATTTAGCTGTTTAGGTGTTAGGGTTTGCTGGGCTATGCTTGGCTGAGATGAATTCTGGTGTTGATAAAGCAGTATCATAGCTACAATAACGCCAATGGCCAAGAGTATGAATATAGGTAGGTATATTGTCCAATGGCCAGAAAACTTCTCTGTAATATAGCTTAAGGGGTTTTTTGATGGTGGTTTAAGATTTGTTGTTGGTTGCAGCGGTGGCTGGTCTTTGGTCGGATCATTATCTGCATACTCAAGAGACGAGTCGAGACTTTCTTTGGATTCAGTGACTTTTTGTTTGTCTTCCATTGTTTTATTGAAATTACTATATATGACTATACTAGAACAATAACTAAAGCGTTAACAGTTTGCGTTTTTGTCTGTTTTTTTGCAAAATTAAGAACAGGTACTTATGCGTAAAATAAACAGATTAGCGGTATTATTGCTTCCTCTTTTTCTTTTGATTCTCTTGTCTTCGTATACTAAAGTTTCGGCCTCTTGTGTTAATGGGCAAAATTCCTGCTCTTCATCTTATGGTATTAGTCGGTATTCATTTGACAGTGGCGGCACGCTAGATAACTCATGCTATGGCTCATATTGTGCAGCGCAAACACTAGGAGACACGGCTGTTGGTAATTCGTCTGGTAGCGGCTACCAGGTTCAGGCAGGCTTTAATGATAATCGAGAACCTTCTCTAGAATTGTTTGTTAATGCAGCGAATATTAACGCTGGATTACTAAGTACAACCAAAACAGCAACAGCCACTGCTACTTTTTCAGTTGAGTCATATCTTTCCAGTGGTTATGTTGTTGAAACTATTTCTTCACCGCCTAAGGAAGGCTCTTATGTGATGTCGGCGCCTTCAAGCCCAACTGCCTCAGCTCAAGGCACCGAACAGTTCGGGATAAATTTAGTGGACAATACTACTTCTTGTGGAGCTCCAGCAGATTTTGGGGCTAACCCAATACAGGTACCCGGTACTAGTTTTAGCTTTGGTGCGCCAACCCCAAACTACGACACGTGTGGAAAGTTTATGTATAAATCTGGAGACCCTATAGCTAGTTCGTCTGAAAGCACCGGACAAACAAACTACACCATCTCCTATATTCTTAACATAAGCAGTGCAACTCCTGGTGGTGTATATAGTATGAATCAACAATTAGTGGCAATCCCGACTTTTTAAAAAGCGCTTGCATTTTTTAAGCAAAACCATTATTATGCGGTTACATTAAAAATTAATAAAAATTAAAAAATAAAAATATGAAAAAAGGCTTAAAACTGAGTGTACGTAACGGCGTTTCTTTAATATCTGCGCTGTCATTATTAGTCGTGGGTATCTTGCCCGCTTTAATTGGTTCGGGTACAGCTTATGCTGGGGAGGTGACCAGCCGTAGCGTGACCATGAACCAGTCGACTCCAGGAGCTACAGGAGTGACGTATACGGTAAATTGGACGCCAGCATCCACCTCAAGTATTTATTATGTTGTGGTGGACTTTTGTACGCACTCGCCTTTGCCGGGAGATACAACTTGTACAGCACCGACGGGTTTTTCAGCAGGTGCAACAACAACTTGGTCTGAGCCTAACACATCAGGAAATCAACTAAATGGATGTACCTGGACTGCATCGGCTCCCGCCACGACCACAGTAGAACTTGCAGATTCCAGCGGGTGTGCTCAAACTACTTCATCACCGGATATTATAAGCATGAGTAATGTCACTAACCCAACAACTACCTGTAGTTCCGACAGTGCATGTGAATTCTACGCAAGGATTATAACCTATGGATCGACTGGTCCTGGTACCTATACGGCAGGAGACACAACTGACTCTATAGATTCAGGTGGTGTAGCCTTGTCTACAGCTAGTGCAATATCTATTTCTGCGACCGTCGAAGAGTCGATCAACTTCTGTGTTTACGCTAGTGGTAATACTTGTGGCGGCAGCACAAGTTTAACTCTAGGATCTGGTACACCTACAGTTCTTACTTCCGGAGCACCATCATATGGCACTGAAGAGTTTGATTTGTCAGACAATGCAGCGACCGGAGTAGCTATTGATGCTTATGGTCCTACATTGACTAGTGGTGCTAACACTATTCCAGCTCAAACTAGCTCGGCGGTTTTACCAACTACTGGTAACTCTGCCGGTTTTGGGCTTTACATCGCACAAGAATGCACAACTAGTCTAAACCCGTTGAGCGCTACAACCCCATACACGTATTCATCAGCAAATCCAACTACGACACCTCCTGATGTTTTGTTCACTGGTACTACTTCACCTGTACAGATAGCTAGTACTGCTGGACCAGATAAAAATTATTGTACAAGTGGTGTTGGTTACGGTGCCGTATCTAGTGTCACTACACCTTCAGGCGTATACACTACGAACCAACAATTGATTGCTACTGGTACATTCTAAATAATAAGGGTAGGCGATGCATCGCTTAACCTCTAGACTACACCGGCTTTTACTATGGGCATATGAGATTATGCCCATAGTGATCATTTTGTGGCTAACCACTTCTGTTACCTATGGGCTTGAATTAAACCAAAGGAGCATATATATACAAAACAATGCTCCAAGTGCAACGACCCAATATACAGTTAGCTTTGGTTTAAGTGCAAATGAAACACTGGGCTCTATAGAAATTGAGTTTTGTTCAAACAGTCCGTTGCTTTTTATGTCGTGTACCGCGCCAACAAACTTTAACGACCTAAACGCAAATCTTGTTAATGAAAGCGGAATTAGTGGCTTAACAATAAATAATGGCTTATCAAACCAAAACACTTTAATTCTTAGTAGAGTGGCAAGCCTTGCTAGTGCCAATCAGTTAACTTTTGTGTTTTCGAATATAACTAACCCGTCTGCTTCCGGGTCTTTTTACGCAAGGTTTCAAACATTCGCATCATCGAATGCTTCGGGTTCTCCTACTGATGTTGGCGGAGATGCAATGGATATTGAGTCACCCTATACAATATCGGCAACAGTTCCGCCTTATCTTCTGTTGTGTGTTGGCGTTTCGATTCCAGGCTTAAACTGCAACCAATCTCAAGGTAGTTTGATTAATTTTGGTTCTTTATCACCTAGTTATACCGCTTCAGCTCAGAGTCAAATGGTAATAGCAACAAACGCCCAGAATGGATATGCCATACAGTTGAGTGGAAATACTATGACGTCAGGAAACCATATAATACCACCCTTAAATAGTGATAATCCATCATCTCCAGGCACTAGTCAGTTCGGTATTAACCTTGTAGCAAATAGTCAACCAGCTATAGGCTCAAATCCTATTGGCCCCGGTTCGGGAAGTGTAGCAAGTTCTTACTCAAAAGCTAATGATTTTAAATTTTCCAATGGAGATATAATCGCTCAGTCAAATCAAGCATCATCTTACAAAGAATATACAATAAGCTATATCCTTAACATGGCAAAAAACCAATCACCAGGCGTATACAGTACTACCATTTCGTTTATTGGGATGGCGTATTTTTAGCAGCTTTGCTATATTAAGGTTTAGCAATTAAAACTAATATATTAAAGGGAGTGAGATGTTGCGAAAAGCTGTAGGCAGTATTTTAGCCTTACTTCTATTTACATGTATAACAATGGGTTCTGTATCAGGGGCATCAATTACTGGAGGTAACGGCATAAGGCTGTCACCGATAAGATTTGATTTACAAATTGATCCAGGTAAGAGCAAGACAATCCAATTCAATGTTCAAAATATTACTAAGGATACGGCAACTTATGAAGCTGTAGTAAACAATTTTACGGCTAATAACCAAAACGGCTCTCCTCAATTGTTAACTAACAACAAGTATGACCCCACTGGCATAAAGCAATTTATATCCAAAATACCCAGTATCACGGTTAAGCCCAAGCAAACTGTACAAGTAAAAGTTGATATTAATATACCCAAAGGAACTGCAGGCGGCGGGTATTTCGGGGCCATTAGGTTTTTGGCCGTAAATCCTAGTACAGGTAAAACCGTTAATATATCTGCAAGCGTTGCCGGTTTAATACTATTGACCGTACCCGGTCCGGGTCTTCACGAGGGTCTTTCTCTAAAAAGTTTCAACGTTGGGCAGAATGGCCAAAACAGCAGCTTGTTTTATTCCAATAAAGGTATTAATGTTTATGCTAGTTTTAACAATACTGGCAACGTTCAAGTACCACCTTTTGGAAAAATCGTAGTACAAAACATGAGTGGAGACACTATAGAGACAAAGGCAATCAACAACACTAATCCGCCAGGAAATGTTTTGCCCGCAAGTAGCCGTACTTTCAATGTACCGCTTACTGGTATCGGCTCTATTTTTGGCAAATATAAAGTGTCAGGATATTTTGGATATGGAAATAAGGGGACGCTTTTAAGTGCTACTACAACCTTTTATGTTGTTTCTCCGTGGCTAATAGGTTTAGCTGTGGTGATAATCGTTTTAATCATAGTTGGAGTATTTTTTGCGCCTAGGATATTTAGGGCCTGGTATAAGAGATCAATAAAAAAAGTTAAAGTTAATAATTAATATGTAATGAAGCGAACTAAGAAGCGGCCACTAATTTTTTTATTAGTACTTTGCCTTAGTTTGTCTTCAGCCATCAACAGCTTCGCACTAGGCTCCTCAAAAACGCCTCAAAGTGGAGCATTGGGTTTAGAGGCAACTATTCCGTCGACACCACCCACTAGCGCTCCCTCAATAAGCATACCGGCTAATGGTCAATCGTTTACTTCTATACCAATAACAGCAGGTGGTTTATGTGCAAGCAACCTTTTAGTTAAGGTTTTTTCCAATAATGTATTCATTGGATCTGCTGTATGTAACGGCGGTAGCTTTAGTCTTAGAGTTAGCCTATTCAATGGCAGTAACGTTATATATGCTCAGGATTTTGATGCCTTGGGGCAGGGGAGTCCAGTCTCTGGTAAGGTGACGGTCAATTACAGTGGTGGGCAATTTTCTCAACCAGGTAGCCAACTAACATTAACCAGTTCTTATGGGGAGATGGGCGCAAATCCCGGCCAACAACTTGACTGGCCTATAGTTATAGGCGGAGGAACACTACCCTACGCAATTAGTACAGACTGGGGTGATGGATCGTCTGCAGACCTTCAAAGCAGCGCTTTTTCGGGAACTATAAACATAAAGCACATATACTCTGTTTCAGGAATCTATCCTGTAACGATAACAGCTACCGATAGCAAAGGCTCAACTGCTTTTCTTCAGGTAGTAGGTGTAGCTAACGGTCAAATTGCTCCGGTTAATAAGGTGGGTAACAACAGCCCAAAGGCTACAACTAAAACCACCAGTACTATACCTTGGTGGGTTTTTCTTCTAGTCTTTTTAGCGTTGATTCCGACGTTCTGGCTAGGCAATCGTCATGGTAGGTCCGTGTTAATGCGTAAATACGAGTAGACTTAACAGATAAGACACTTGGCTTTTAAGGTGTAAGACTGTATAATTAAGTTAATCTTACTGGGCTGACTTATCTAGCGAAACACTCTAGGTTAGGTATTAGTACCGGAAGAAATACTTACGAAGGAGGCATATATATTATGCCAAAGACAACATTAACTATGGATGAGCTATTAGCTCAGAGTGATATTGAGGCCCTAAAGGCTGGTGATGTCGTTGAAGGTACCGTTACATCTATTAAAAAGCACGAAGTCTGGATTAACCTAGGCGCTAAAGGTGTAGGTGTGGTGCTAAGGCGCGAAATTGGCCATGGCCAACAAATAAGTGAAGGGGATAAGGTTACGGTTAGCGTAATCGATCCTGAACTTGATGAGGGGTACTCATTGCTTAGCATGAGACGAGCTGTCAAGGATCGTGGATGGGAAGAGCTAGAGCGTGTATTTGCTGAGCAAGAAATCGTTGAAATTATGCCCTATGATGCCAACCGAGGTGGATTATTGGTAGAGCTAGAAGGTATTCGCGGCTTCCTGCCAGTAAGCCAACTAGCGGCTGGACATTATCCTAGGGTGAGTGGTGCCGATAAGGATGAGATACTTCAAAAATTGAATGCACTAACAAACACAACTTTGAGAGTGCGCATTCTTGATGTTAGCCGAAAAGAAAATAAGCTTATTTTTTCTGAAAAGGAAGCGGTCAAGGATGATATGGCAGCACGATTCTCTAGTCTTAAGATTGGAGATGTCGTAGAAGGTGTCGTTACGGGAGTAATTGATTTCGGAGCCTTCGTTAATGTTGACGGCATCGAGGGTTTAATCCATATATCTGAAATATCCTGGGAACGCGTAGATAACCCCAGGAATTACGTCAAAGTTGGTGACCAGATTAAGGCCAAGATTATTTCAATCGACAAGGACAGATTGAGCCTAAGTCTAAAACAAATGACTGAAGACCCATGGTTGAGTGAAGTTAAGGCTTTCAAAAAAGGTGACGTCGTCGAGGGAAAGATTACGCGTATTACCCCTTTTGGGGCATTTGTACAGTTAAGCCCTAGTGTCGAGGCTTTGGTTCATGTTTCGGAGATGAGTGATGATGAAAGTGTTGACCCGGAAAAACTATTCCAACTTAACGAGAAAAAGCAATTTAAGGTATTGGATATAGATAACGAAAACCGAAAGATAGCTTTATCTTTAAAAAAATCAGCATCCAAGAAGGCTAAGGTCGAAAAAGAAAGTAAGTAATGTAAAAGCCTAATTTTGCCTAAGTTAGGCGGAAAGGAGCGTCCAAGTGGCAACCACAATCGAAGTTGAAGACACGATAACCGTCGGCGCTCTAGCCGAAAGGTTGATGATACCCGTATCTAAGTTAATTGGAGAATTAATGAAAAACGGGGTTATGGCTACGGTTAACGAACGTATCGATTTTGATACGGCTCAGATAATCATTCAGGAGCTGGGGCTTGATGTAGAGCTCAAGGAGAGCCCTAGAGCAGCAACAAGCATTCCAAAAAGGGAAAAGCCTAAAAGTACAACTGGCAAGGTAAGGCCACCAGTAGTAGCAGTAATGGGGCACGTTGACCATGGAAAGACATCACTTCTTGATTCTATACGTGGTGAACATGTAGCTGCCGGAGAGGCAGGGGGAATTACTCAGCATATTTCTGCTTACCAAATTGAGCATAATGGTAGGGCTATAACTTTTTTGGATACGCCTGGGCATGAAGCATTTGCGGCAATTAGAGAACACGGTGCACAACTTACAGATATTATCATTTTGGTGGTAGCAGCCGATGATGGTGTCAAGCCCCAAACTATAGAAGCCATACGTTATGCTCGTAAGGCTGGAGTTAAAATTATTGTTGCCATCAATAAAATAGACAAAGAGGAAGCCGACCCTAATCGTATTAAGCAACAACTATCTGAGCAAGAATTACTTGTCGAAGAATGGGGTGGAGATACGGTTGTACAAGAGGTGTCTGCCAAGACAGGCAAGGGTATTAGCGAATTACTGGACATGGTTCTTTTGGTAGCAGATGTTGAGGAACTAAAGGCCGACACGGATGTTGCGGCTAGGGGCTTAATTATCGAGGCTCATGTGGAAACAGGCCGAGGCCCTGTTGCTCACGCATTAATTGAAGCAGGCATACTTAAGTCCGGAGAGTTTATTGTTTCAGGAACGACATATGCCAAAGTAAGAAATCTGGAATCTTCTAGTGGTAAACCACTAAAAGAGGCAGGGCCATCTACTCCAGTAGCCATTACTGGATTTAAAAATCTGCCTGAATTTGGAGATGAATTTGAAGTTGTGGCAAACGAAAAGATAGCTCGCTCAATGGCAGAAAATGCATCAAAAAATAATCATTCAGTCTCCAACCGCGGAGTTTCAAGTACCGAATTGCTTAGGATAATAAGTAGAAGCAATGAGCTAAGTGAATTGAATATTATAGTTAAAGCCGATGTGCAGGGTTCGCTTACTTCAGTTTTAGACAGCCTAAAAGCACTAGATACCGAAGAGGTTGCAGTTAGGGTTGTCGGTTCAGGTATCGGATCTATTACAGAGAATGATCTACGGTTAAGCCAGATATCTGGAGCGAAGATATATGGGTTTAATGTTACGGTTCCGAGCACCATCCGGCAGCAAGCAGTGCGTGATAGGATCGAGCTTCACTTATATAACATAATTTATGAGCTTATAGATGACGTTAAAGGGGAGCTCGAGAATCTACTATCTCCTGAAGTTGTAGAGACCGAAATTGGAACCCTTATAGTTAGGGGTATTTTTAATACTACTAAGACAAGTGTAATCTGTGGTGGAGAAGTGACTAAAGGGAGACTGGGTATACCGGCTCTAGGACGAGTTATACGTGACAAAAAAACTCTTATGGAAGTTGAAGTGGCTGGGTTGAAGCGTGGCCCAACCGAGGTTAAGGAGGTCCTGGAAGGCGAAATGTGTGGCGTTAGTTTAGCTACTCCTAGCAGGCTGGACCTTCAGTTGGGTGACAAATTGGAAGTCTACACTAGGGAAACTCAACAACGCCATTTATAGGCGCAATTCATTCTGGTACAATTAAAGAGTAAAAAGGTTTAAAAAATCAGTGGCAATAAACTTAGATCGTAATCTGTTAGATGAACTTGGATTAGGCGGTTTACCTGACAGCGAAAAAAGCGCATTACTATCTCATATTTATGAAACGCTCGAAATGCGTGTCGGCATGCGACTTGCTGACCAGATGACAGAGGATCAGCTGAATGAATTTGAAAAGTATTTTGAGGCTAAAGATGATGCTGGGGCTTTTCATTGGCTTGAGACAAACTTTCCAAACTATAAGGATATAGTTCAAGACGAGTTTAATAAGCTTAAAGAAGAGGTAAAACAGTCAGCACCGCAAATACTTCAAGCTAGCCAACAACAGGATCTTACGGCGGAGCAAATGCCTCAACAACAGCCAAACCGGGATAGTGGGAATACGCAGTATCAGCAACCAATTGCCCAACCTCCTTATCCTCCACAATCAAACGATACTGCCGGAAGCAATAATAATCAGCCTTTACAACACCCATATGACGGCACAACGCCACCTCCTCAACCGCCAACGGCGACCCCGGGTCAGTAAGTATATTTGCTAAAGTGGATGGCCTAGCAAGAAGTCAGACCCTGACATTTCATTAGCACTTGAAGGTATTAGTCGGTCAATAATTAACAAACCCTTACTCGTATTAACAGCTAGCTGGTTATTGATCGAGTCAAATACTCCAATTGAACCTGTACGTTCATTTGTAGAGTGTGCCTTAGTTACGATAACAGGCAAATCACCTATAGTTGTTTTGCTTCTAGGCCAGCCTAGAAAGGCCCTAATTTGCCTTTCCAGGGTTTCTGCTGGCAGATTATAGTCAAGAATAGACTGGTAGCCTCCTAGGCGCTTGTCGTATGTGGCAGACCCATTTTGAGGTTTTGACTGGAGGCTCCCATCAAAAATTCCTGGAAGAAGGGTAGTTAATCTTTTTGCTCCAATACTACCTAATTTGTCTGCTAATTCTTGCTTACTTTCAGTACCGTTAAGTTTAACTCTAGTTTGGTCAAATATAGGTCCAGCGTCCATCTGTGAAACTAATTGCATAAGGCTTACTCCGGTTTCTGTTGAGCCTTCAAGAATGGTTGCTTCTATAGGTATAGGCCCCCTATGCAGGGGTAGTAGAGACGGGTGTATATTAATAATTCCATATGGAAATAGGTTGATAATTTCTTGTGGAACCATCTTCCCGAAAGAGGCTAAGACACCTGCTGAAGCATTGAATTGTGTTAATTCATTTGCTGATTCTTTTAGACTTTTTAATTCAATTAAGGGGATATTGTTAGCTTGCGCAAATTCCGCCACTTCCAGGGGTCTTTTTTTACGAGAACTTTTCAGCTGCGGTGGCAAAGGAACGATGATAGCTCCAACTTTATAGCCGTTTAATACTAGCGCTTTAAGGATAGGCGTGTCAGTTGACACTCCCGTTGCAAGACGCTCATTCCCAAAGAATAGTATTGTTTCTGATTTCTTCATAATCTAACTGTCTCAATTTTCCGTCTTCATCAAGGTGAAAAAACGCATCAGCTTGATCCTTAATGTGATCAACAAAGACTATACCATTAGTATGATCTATCTCGTGTTGAAAAATCCTTGCTAAAAACCCCTCTGCTGTTACCCTAAACGGTTTACCGTCTAGTCCAATGGCTTTAACTCTTACCTTTGAATATCGTTTTACTTTTCCATAAAGGTCGGGGACGCTTAAACAACCTTCGTAGTCTGCTATAAGCTTACCTTCCGTTTTTGTTATCTCAGGGTTAATAAATACTGTAAAAGTTTGGTTTTCTTTATCCTCGTAATCGTTTCGGACAATAACTATACGGTATAGTTTATCTATCTGAACTGCCGCTAGTGCTACGCCTACTTCGTGGTCTCTTGAGACATCCCAGCTTAAGGTAGCACTAACCATATCGTCACATATTGCCTTGATCTCGGTAGTGATTAAACCAACTCGACTGGATTTTTCCCTTAGATGAGGATTGGGTAGCGTTATTATGTCGTCTTTAGTAAGAGCCATATCCGTTAAGTATACAATTTAGTTAACAAAATTACCTAGATTAGGTCGCTGGGATCAATATCCCAACTGCAATTAGAGGGAAGCGAATCGATTATGTTAATTAACTTACTACGCTCATGGGATTTAACAACTATTTGCCATTTGTAACGGTTTAGTCTTTTTTCGTGAAAAGCGGGCGCAGGGCCTTCGACTCTTACGTCTTTAGGAAGGTTTGAGGCTATAATTGATGCGGCTTTCTGAGCGCTTTTACTATTCGCCCTGCTTACAGTTAACTTTAACAAATGGGTGAATGGAGGAAAAAGAAATAACTGGCGCTCTTTAATTTCTTTTTTATAGAAATTCTCCCAATCATCTTTTAACGCAGCGTTTAAGGCCGGTGATTGCGGTTGATATGTTTGGATAATTGCTTTGCCATCAATATGACCTCGGCCAACTCTTCCAACTACTTGGCTTAGAAGCTGGAAAGTTCTTTCGTTAGCCGTATAGTCAGGTAATTGTAGGGATGTGTCAGCTAAGAGAACTCCTACGACGCTAAGTTTAGGCAAATCGAGCCCTTTTGCTAGTAATTGAGTGCCTACGATTATATCCACGCTACCATTTTTGATATCTGAATAATGCTGCTCTAGCCTTTCTGCCTTTGAACTGTCGCTATCAAAGCGTTGGATTTTTGCATCTGGGAAAAGTCTTTCTGCTTCGCTAACCACTGCTTTAGTACCGATACTCAAATACTTAATAGTTGGGTTGTGGCATTCGGGGCAAGAAATAGGCGCAGACGATGTAAATCCACACAAATGGCATCGCAGCAGGTGGCTATCTCCATGGTAGGTTAAGGGTAGATCGCATCTGGGGCATTTTGCTTGATAATCGCACACGGTGCAGACTATTGCGCGAGCTGTACCTCTTCGATTTAGGTAAAGTAAGGCTTGTTCGCCTCTGCCAATAGCTGTTTCGATTGAGTTCGTAAGTGGCTGGGAAATATAGTTCGATCTTGGGAACAGGGAGCGATCATGGCTATCCACCACAATAGTTTCAAGTTTTGTGTTATTGTTTCTAGCTAGTTTATCTAGTCTGATAATCGGCTTTTCTCTATTCCTAGCGAGATAGTAATCTGTTACTAGTGGAGTTGCGGAGCCTAGTATTAGCTTTGCCACATGAATACTACGAAGCTTAGCCGCCACCCGGCTGGTTAAGTAATAAGGCGCTTGTTCTTGTTTGTATGAAGGTTCATGCTCTTCGTCAATGACTATTAACCCAATATTGCTTAGGGGTGAAAAAATTATTGAGCGAGGGCCGATAACTATTTTTGGACTCTTGCTAGAAAGTAATTGAACCCAGCGTTCTGCACGTTGTTTGGGCGTTAAAGTAGAGTGCAGCAAGACGACCGAGTTACCAAATATATGCTTAAAATCATCTTCTAATTGCGTAGTAAGGCTAATTTCTGGAGTTAACAGCAAAACTGATTTTTGTTTAGATATCTCTTGGATGGCAAGTTCCTGGTAAATCCTTGTTTTGCCGCTACCGGTCCGACCATGTAGTAGATAGGTATCATAATTTTGCATGCTATTAATTGCCATTTTTTGGTCTTCGGATAAATCTGGAATAGTGCTTGGACGGCGGTTTAGATAATTGCTATATAATTGATTCTGGTGCTTGATAATGTTAGGTGGAATAAACAGTTGTGTTATGGTGCCAATTGAAGAAGGGTAATATTCTTTCATCCATTTCATTAACTGTAAAATCTCTATAGGCAAAGTGGGAAGATCACTTATTGCTTGAATCAACTTGGTCTTAACTTTTGGTTTAGCTGTTTTTTTAAACACAATACCTATTACAGTTTCATGCCTAAGGGGAACTACAACAATTTGACCTGGTTTAATATTTTCATTTGCAGCATATGTCAAAGGTTCGCTACCATGGTAGTGGTTGCTACGGACCCATACCTCGTAAAAGACCATGCGTTAATTATATTGGTTTTAGTTGAGAAATAGGTTTTTTTTCGAGTTAGCGGTAAAAACGTGGAGGTTTTTTAGCTAGTTTTCCTCTCGTTAAAGTAGATTCTTTTAATGAATTGCACCGCAATTAGTTTAATTTTTAACTGCTAAATATTGATCAATAATCCCGATGTCTTTTAAGTCTTTCTCTCGACCTAATTTTTCTTTGAAATGTCTTATGAATTTCAATTTTACAAAGGGAAGGCCATCTATAACTTCAGCTGTTTTTATCTGATGTTCTACCGTAGGATCTTCTGGAGAGTAGTTGCTGAAAAATGAACCTTCGCCTAACACCTCAACTAAACCTCCTGATAATGTAATTTTTGTTAGTCCATTATCAGTTTCTGGCTTATGTTCTTTAACTAATATGCTCCACAGATAATTATCAACTATTATATCTGCAAAGACCTCTCACGCCTATCGGACCACTAGATGTGATAGCAAAATGACCAATTGGCAGATTTAATTCTTTTACAACATCAAAGATTCTTTTATTTAAATCGTCTATCTGGTCATTGCTCATACGGCAATAATACTAGAAACCATGAGGGATTCGAACCGTATGTCACTTGACATATAACATACAAAACCTATACAATTAATGTATTAGATTAGGAGTATGCACAATGTCTACAAAAACTTTAAACATTGCACTTGATGAAGAGCTGTTAAAAAGTATCGATGAAGCCGTTAAGCAAGACATGGGCTCTAGAAGTGAATATTTTAGAAGACTTGCCTTATCTGATTTGGCTCGTCGAAAAAGGTGGGAACAACTGTTTGCTGCTGGTAAATCAGTTGGCAGACAGATGGGGATTGCGAGCGAAGAACAGGTGTATAAGCTCTTAAAAGACTAAGGGGTTATGGCTACAAAACCCAAACCGCAAGTTGTTATTGACACAAATGTCTGGATTTCTGGCTTAATCTTTGGAGGAAACCCCGAAAAGATAATTCGTTTGTTTATAGAGGGTCAAATAATAGTTGTTTGTGCAGAAGAGTTACTTAGTGAATTACGACGAAAAATCACCCAGCGATTTCCTTTATTCTTACCGAATCTAAGCTTACTTGAGGCCTCAATTCGTGAAGACGCACTTTTTATATCGTTAGGTACTGTGCAGATCACGGCAAGTAGAGATATCGAAGATAATAAATTTATTGAAACTGCTCTAACTGGGCAAGCCAGCTTCATTGTAAGTGGCGACAAAGACCTTACAGATATCGGCTCATTTCAGAGCATTAACATATTAAAACCTAAAGAGTTTCTCGAAATTTTTAAAAAGTATCAATCAGAATAACGAAACTGGCTGCGGAGCCTCATTCGAACCTTACAGGATTATTTACCATCAATTTTAATGACTCGCTTGCACACTAGCATAGTTTTAACCTCTCGTTAATTGCCAATAAGTAATGTTTCCTGACATTACTTGTGCATGAAACAACGAGGATTTAGGTACTGTCCCACTTGCGGTACTAAGCTTCAGAAACGTGGTTTAACTAAAGCCGGAACGCAGCGTTGGTTATGTGTAAATTGCAGTAAGAGCGCTGTTAAGCCCAGGACAGATCTTAGCAAGGCATTGCTTCTATAACGCTTTGTTAACTGGTTACTTGGTAAACAATCTCAAACTGAGCTAGGCATGCAATTCCGTACTTGGCATAAGCAGATTTCCTGGTGCTGGGAGATTATTCCTCAGGCCAGAGTTATCCGGAGAGATTTATGCCATTCTACTGCTAGATGGTATACGGATTGGTAACTTAGTAGATCTCATTGCTAGGAAGCCTAGGTTCGTGGTGGACTGGCACTGGGCCGGTTGGGAAAGTAGTAATACCCGGGAAGAGCTGTTAAAACAGTTGCCAGCTCCTACTGTAGTTGTCTGTGACGGCCAGAAAGGTATCCTCGGTGCCATTGGTAGATGTTGGCCTGAGACGTACATTCAGCGCTGTCACTTCCATGTCTGGCAGAATGTCCGTAGCAAACTATCCTTACATCCAACAACCCAGGCTGGCATAGAACTACTACAGCTAGCTAAACAGCTACTGAAAGGCATTGCTAGCAAAGAAGAGGCTAATCTGGATTAAACAGCTGAGTCAGTGGGAGGAACGCTGGAGAAGTCTGTTAAATGAGCGAACCCTCCGAGAGAATCCACCTCCCCATAAACGTAAGTGGTGGTATACCCATGGCAATCTGAGAAGTGCCTATTACCAACTACACAAACTAACTGAAGCTGGTCAACTATTCGTGTACTTAGAAACAGTCCTAACTGACCAACCAATTCCTAGATTCACTAACCATCTTGAAGGAGGGATTAACTCCCAGCTCAGGACAAAGCTAAAACTGCATAGAGGCTTAAGCCAAACACACCAACAACACCTGGTAGGCTGGTACCTGAACAGTCGGACTGAAGCCCAAAAACCTCCACGAAAGTTCCTATAACTTGTTTTTTCAGAAAAAATTCCTTGAAAAAAAAGCCGGCTAAAGATATACTTTTAGTGCGTTGTTCTAATAACAATAAATCTTAAGGAGTGTCATGCTTGACGTTTTTATTACTTCGCGTGTGCGACGAAAAATTATTGTCATATACGCTAAGTACCCCGATTTTAAGACTCATGTTAGGGGTCTAGCTAAATTGATAAAAGAAGATGCCGGTAACATTCAGAGGGAGTTGAAACGTCTTGAGAAAGTGGGCTTTTTGACTTCAGAAAAGCAGGGTAACACTAAGGTATACTCAACCAACAAGCAGTTTCCTATCTTTAAAGAGCTCCAAAGCATAGTTCTAAAAAGCCAGCGCACAAACCAAAAACGAACTTAACATTTAACCCTGATCTGGAATGGTTAGTCCTAAGGTGTTAAACTAATAGGTAGCTTAAACACTATTCAAGTCTGTTTAAGCTACCAAAACAAAAACCTAAAACCTAAATGCCCAAACAACGTCTAACTAGACGATTACTAATCGCAGGTAATTGTCTAAAAACTAGGGTTAGACCCATAGCTACGCTCATGGGTCTGGTTAGCTTTGTATCTCTTGTGCTCGT
>JAJZOE010000005.1 GCA_021829145.1 bacterium
ATACTTTAGTTAACTATAGGAGTAGGTAACAAGTTATGGACGAAATAATAACAAGTGGTAAAAGCAACAAAAGACTTCTGCCACTGATGATAGCGCTAGTTGTTGTATCTGCCGGTTTGTCAGGGGGTCTGACCTACATATTCACTCAAAGGAATAACTCGTCTAGCTCATCTAACACGGTTAATTTACCTGTATCAGTACAGATAACTCAAGAGTTGGCTAATAAACAAGCGGCTTCTGCACTAAGTTTATTTAATCGTCAACCTGCATCATACCGTAACTCTTTAATTGGGCAGTCTACTTTATCTTCTATATATATGAGTAGTAAAAATTATCCTAAGGCTTTGTCGGTCTTAAATTATATAGGCGGAAAATGGGGCTGGACTTATTTTTTGACCGTACAAGCTTCACAAATTTCAGTTGGCATGAAAAATTATACTCAGGCCATTAACTATGATCAACAAACAATAAGATTAGTTCAATCAGAGATAACGACACTTACAAAGGCAGCTAAAAATATTAATCCAAACGTTAAAAGCTAAATATTCTTAAAAAATAGCTCTCTCAGGTCTTGAAGTTAAGAGTACTGCTTATGCTATAATTAAAAAATATGAAGCTACCGAGTGGGACAGCCAACTTGCTAGAAGGTATACTAAACAAAAATGTAACCCATGAACTAAAAAGACGGAGTTACAGGATTAGTGTGAACGGAGACTATTAAAATGGTCCAGTTTAATCTTCTGCCTGATGTGAAACTTGAATACCTTAAAGCCAAGCGCATGTTACAGGTGGTAACGTCTTTAGTGCTAGCCATTGGTGGTGCTATGTTTATTGTATTTGTGGTCTTATTGTTAGTGGTGTATGTATTCCAAAAACAACAAATAAATAATTTAGACAGCAAAATAAGTACTGCAAAAGTACAATTAGGTAAAAATACAAATCTTAACAAGATCCTAACAGTTCAAAACCAGTTGGAGTCATTGCCTTCATTAGAAGCACAGGATCCTGTAACCTCTAGGCTATTTAACTATTTATCCGAGATAACACCTGTTAATGCAGATATTAGCGATTTTAGTATCGACTACACTAACGACACTATGGTTATAACTGGTAGTGCGGATTCTCTTACTACTGTTAATAAATACGTTGATACCTTGAAGTTTACAACCTATGCAATATCTAATAAAAACACCAAGAATAATGCATTCTCACAGGTTGTTCTATCATCATTTGGCGTAAGCCCTCATCCTACCAATAATAGGCCAGCCAGCTTTACAATTAACTGTAACTTCAATCCAATAATCTTTAACGTTGCCGATGCGGCAAGTCTAGTTGTTCCGCCAAACTTTATTACCACTCGATCAATAACACAACAACCGCAACCATTTAAATTGTTTGTTGCAGCACCGAAGGGGAATAACAATGGCTGATAGCATACAAGTTTCCAATAAACATCAGTTAATAGCTAAAATCCACAATCAAGTCGTAATAGTCGCTTCTGTGGGTATATTTGTAGTGATGTTTTGTGGTTTTGCGGCAAAAGATCTATTAAGCACCATGGGGTATCAAAGTAGAGTCATCTCAGCCACAAACACTGCTCAAACTAAGATTAGCCAGGATGTTATCGCAAGCAATTCTCTGGTTAATTCATATAAGGCATTTGTGAGTACGCCTAATAATATTATCGGCGGTCTTACCAACTCTTCGGTACCTACAGGCAATAATGGCGATAGTGCTAAAATAGTGCTTGACGCATTACCTAGTCGATACGATTTCCCGGCTTTGCTTACTAGTTTGCAGGACTTGATTACTAGCCAAGGAGTAGTTTTATCTGGTATTGGTGGCACTGACGAGCAGTTGAGCCAAAACCAAACCGCTACGCCCAATCCTCAGCCAGTTGCAATGCCTTTCACCTTTTCGGCAACAGGTAGTTACCAAAATATACAGCAACTAGTCGGGGCTATGGAAAGCTCTATTCGACCTTTTGATATCCAGACTGAGGAATTAACTGGCGATCAAAGCAACCTAACCTTTAATGTGTCAGCGCAGACTTATTATCAGCCTGGTAAGGTATTTAAGATAACCTCGGAGCCAATAAATTGAAACAAAAAGATATTATGACAATAGGTGTAGCTGCATTTGTTAGCATTATAATATCCCTGGTGGTAACCAATATGATCTTTAATGGTTCGAAAAACCAAACAGTTGTAAATGTACCGTCAATTACTTCTTATTTTCCAACACCTGACCCTAAGTATTTCAACAACAAATCAATTGATCCAACACAATTAATAGAGATAGGTAACGGCGTTAATCCAACTCCATTTAATCAACCTACTCAGGGTTAGCTCATGAGTGTTCTATCAGATACAACTCAAAAGCGAGTTGAGCAGGAACTTGTGCGCGCTGGGCTTATTACACCAGAAATACTTACTCAGCTAAAGTCCAAGGCCGACAAGAATAAAACTCCCTTTATGAGTTTGCTTGTAAGCGAAGGACATGTAAGCGACGAACAATTTACCAAAATTATGGCGCGCATTAACGGTATCCCTTATGTAAATCTAAGTAATGCCAAAATTACCGGTTCGATACTAGACTTGTTACCTCAAGATATAGCTGAACATTATATGACCGTACCTCTAGGTGAGATGAGCAATAAACTAGTCGTAGCTATGCTTGATGCTCAAAACATCCAAGCGGTGGATTTTTTATCGCATCGACTCAATAAACCGTTAAAGGTATATGCGGCGAGCGAGGCAGGAATTCGGAATGTTCTTAAGCAATATCAGTTAAGACTATCTAATGACATAGTCGGAGACGTAGAAAGCGGAGCTGTTGAAGAACAGAAGCAAGAAGATAGCAAAAATTCTAAGTCTGGCAGCAATATCAAAACCATTGTTCAGGATTCACCAATTAGCAAAGCTCTTTCAACAATACTGGAGTATGCCGCTACAAATCGGGCGAGCGATATACATATGGAACCAACCGAAAGCTCTTATAAAATACGTTGCCGGATTGACGGTATATTGAGGGAGATATTGAAATTGCCTAAAAGCGCCGAACCGGCTTTAGTCTCAAGAGTTAAAATTCTGTCAAATCTGAAAATTGATGAGCATCGAATTCCTCAAGACGGCGAGTTTACCATTAAAGTTGCCAATAAAGCTATTGACCTTCGTATTGCCATATCGCCCAGTATCTGGGGCGAACAGGTTGTTATTCGGTTGTTAGATAAAAGTGGCACTAGCCTACGGCTAGAGGACATGGGCTATAAAGGAAGGACCTTACGAGCTGTTCGTAATGCTTTAACGCAGACTTCGGGAATGGTTTTGACTTCAGGTCCAACTGGATCTGGTAAGTCGACTTCAATGTATGCCTTATTGCAAGAAGTAAAAAGTGATTCCGTCAATATAATTACTTTGGAAGACCCAGTTGAGTATAAAATAGACGGAATTAATCAGATACAGGTTAATAGTGATGTTGGCCTGACTTTCGGTTCTGGTTTACGGTCAATCTTACGTCAGGATCCCGATATTATTATGGTAGGAGAGATTCGTGACCGAGAAACTGCCGAGCTAGCAGTTCAGGCTTCACTGACGGGTCATTTGGTGTTCAGTACATTGCATACTAATTCAGCCGCCGGTATCTTACCAAGACTCCTGGATATGGGAGTAGAGCCTTTCTTAATTGCCAGCACTGTTCGTACGGTTATTGGCCAGAGATTAGTTCGTCGCATTGGTGAACAGCAAGAAACCTATCAGTCTGACGCGGTAGAAACGGCCGCTATTAATTCAGCTCTTGATGATATACTGCCCGCCACTGAGGAAGACCAGGAAAAAGTAAGTAAAGACTTGGGCTATGGTGACTTGCCACTTAGGGGACAAAACGCTTATACTTTAACAAGGGGTATAGACAGTGTCGATGCCCCAGGTGGGTATAGAGGACGTATAGGAATATATGAAGCTTTCGAAGTAAGCCCTAAAGTTCAAGAACTAATATTAAGGAGAGCTACAAGCGCCGAGATTCAACAAGTAGTCAAATCCGAGGGAATGATTAGTATGAGGGAAGATGGAATGCTGAAAGCTTTGACAGGTGCCACATCTGTCAGCGAAATAAATAGGGTAGCTGCCAGCAATAGTGCAGCATAAAAGAGAAATAAGATGCAGGGACAACCGAGAATAGAAGTATTACTAGAAGAAGTACTAAGAAAAAAAGCTTCAGATTTGCACATCCAAGTTGGCTTGCCGCCAATGATTAGGGTAGATGGCTCGCTAGTTCCGGTTAATGGAGCCGACATTATTAATGAAGAGGCAGTCGAGTCTTTAATATTTGCCGTATTGGATGAAGACCAGAAGCAGATACTGCTTAAGGATAAAGAGTTTGATTTTAGCTTTGCTTTCGGTGACCTAGCAAGATTTAGGGTTAATGCATTTCACGAGCGGGGTAATCTGGCCGCTGCTTTTCGTCTTATTCCAACGGACATCTTAACTATCGAGCAATTGGGCCTGCCACCAATAGTTACTAAATTTTCTGAATATCCGAGAGGGCTGGTACTGGTTACCGGACCAACTGGATCAGGTAAGTCGACCAGTCTAGCTGCACTGATCCATAAGATTAATGTAGAGCAGGCAAAGCACATTATTACTATTGAAGACCCGATTGAATATACCCATACATCAAAGAAGTCTGTTATTGTCCAGCGAGAGGTTCATTATGATACTTATTCGTTCTCAGCGGCTTTAAGATCAGCACTAAGAGAAGACCCCGATGTTGTTTTGATCGGTGAGATGAGAGACCTGGAAACCATCGCTAGTGCCATTACTATTGCTGAAACCGGACACTTGGTCTTCGCTACCTTGCACACAAACTCGGCCAGTCAGTCAATCGATCGTATGATTGATGTATTTCCACCTCACCAACAACCACAGATACGAGCTCAGCTTTCTAATATATTGATGGCTATTTGCTCACAAAGGTTAGTACCGATGCTTGGAGGAGGTAGAATTGCAGCAGCCGAGATTTTGGTTGCAACACCTGCTGTGCGTAACATCATTCGTGAGGGTAAGAGCCATCAGCTCGATGCTGTTATTCAAACAGGCGCTGAATATGGCATGCAGTCAATGGACCGTACGTTGGTATCCCTAATTAAAGCGGGTACCATTAGTCTCGACGAGGCACGAAATGTAGCCGTAGATGTAGAAGAGCTCGAAAGATTGATGAGGGAATAATAAAATGCTGTCCTATCAATATGTAGCCCGCAACCCCGTTACTGGCGAACGCGTTAAGGCTAAAGTTGAGGCTCAGAGCGAGCAGGATGCAGTCAAGTTGATTCGTGGTCAGGGACTAATGCCTATAGACATTAAGGTTGAAGGTTCAACTCTTGGCGTTTTTACCGATCATGTCAAGAAAGTAAGAGCTAAGGACCGTGTACTTTTTGCTCGCCAGTTGTCGACTCTTATAAATGCGGGTTTGCCTCTGGTTCAAAGTTTACGCCAGGTATCTGAACAGACAACTAGTAAGCCGTTAAAGGTGATAATCGATGATTTAGTTAGTCAAGTAGAAGGAGGCGTTTCCTTCACTGTTGCCTTAAGCAAATATCCAGCAGTTTTTAATCAGGTTTTTATTAGCTTAGTATCGGCCGGCGAGTCTTCTGGTACCTTAGATTCTGCATTGGAGAGAATTGCCATCCAGCAAGAAAAAGACGCCGATGTAGTTAAAAAGGTACGCGGGGCAATGGTGTATCCGTTGGTTGTTGTGGTGGTTATGTTGGCAGTCGTAACATTTATGTTAGTGAAGGTATTGCCACAGGTACAAACGCTATATGTCAGCTTTCCGGGAGCAACTCTTCCATTACCAACCAGGATAATGTTGGATATCTCGCATTTCGTTATTAAGTATTGGTGGTTAGTGGTTATTTTATTAGCTATTTTTGGTTTCGGAGGCTGGCGCTATAGTAAAACCGAATCTGGCATCAGGGCTTTTGACTTGCTCAAACTGCGAATGCCACCCTTTGCAGGGTTGATGAAGAAGGTCTATATGGCTAGATTTGCCAGGACTGGGTCAACATTAGTATCAGCAGGTGTTCCGTTGCTGCAGATGTTAAATATTACCGCAAAAGCTGTATCAAATACGCTAATAGCTGATTCAATTAAAAAAGCTTCGGAAAAAGTTAAGGGCGGAAAAGCTCTTAGTGATTCACTGAATGGAGATCCAAACTTTTTGCCATTGGTACCGAGCATGATTCACATCGGAGAGCAGTCTGGAGCCATGGAAAAGATGATGAGTAAGACAGCTGAGTATTATGAAAAAGATGTTGACGATGCAATTAAGAATATTCAATCCCTGCTTGAGCCAATAATGATGGTCTTACTAGGTATAGTAGCTCTATTTATCATAGCCGCTGTTCTTTTGCCGATATATAATCTTGCTGGTTCTGGTGCAATTAATCAAGGTGGTGTTTAGTGGTTGTGGATAAAACTTGCTTTTTTCTCTTCTTATCCCTATATTCTTTAGCATAAGCAATAAAGAAAATGCAAAGGGGGCATTTGCAAAATGCTAAAACGGATTAAAGATAAAACTAGCGGTTTTACGATTATTGAAACAATGATCGTGCTGGCTATAGCTGGATTGATTATGCTGATTGTATTCTTGGCAGTTCCAGCTCTGCAAAGAAGTGCTAGGAATACGCAACGAAAGAATGATGTTGCTGGTATTGCTAGTGCTATTGCAAATTATATCGACAATAACGGTGGGACATTGCCTACTAGCACTGCTCCGAGCGGTACTACGACGGTTTTGATTGGTACTGGATGTACAACAGGTGGTGCTGGAACTGGTTCATGTACGGGTAACAGCGAAAGCGTAAAGTTAGGTTATTACGTACCAAGTAAAGTGCAGTACTACTCAGGGACCAACGCAGCAGCAAATGACAATATAGCCACCTTAGGTGTTACAGGCGCAGCAGGAACTACTAACTATTCCGAATACGTTCTAATAGTAAATGGCTGGACTTGCAACAGCGCTAACACAGCATTAGGTAGTCCAAACGACCGTACTGCCGCTGTTCTCTATCAGTTAGAGGGTGCAGGCAACAGTTACGAATGTCAAGAGCAGTAAGATAACAAGTAAATATAAAAAAATATCACCTTCGGGAAAAAGTTCCGGAGGTGATAATCTATATTTAGGAAAGTTTAATGATTATTCTGGGCTTAGTTATTATAGGGCTTATCTGTGGTAGCTTTGTTAATGCGCTTGTTTGGCGGCTGTACGAACAATCTAAAGCAAAGAACAGGAAAACTAAAAAAGAGTTTTCAATTCTGAGTGGTCGTTCAATGTGTCCCAAATGTAAGCATCAGCTGTTCTGGCCGGACCTAATACCGGTATTTAGCTGGTTAAGCCTTCGTGGGCATTGCCGCTACTGCCAAGGCTCAATAAGTTGGCAATATCCAATAGTAGAACTGATTACTGCTCTATTATTTACTTTTTCTTATATTTTTTGGCCCAAGCCTCTTCACGGTATAGTTATTTTTCAGTTTATTATTTGGTGTCTGTTACTTATTGGTTTTGTGGCCTTGGCGGTTTACGATCTACGTTGGTATTTATTACCGAATCGTATAGTCTACCCCTTGTTTGTACTAGCCTTGCTTGAGATATTGGCACCTTTGGCCACCCAAGCCAGCATCATATCAATTACTATTGCAGCTCTTGTGGGATTAGCTATCGGCGGCGGCTTATTCTATCTGCTATTTGTTATTTCCAACGGATCATGGATTGGCGGGGGAGATGTAAGGTTGGGTGGACTGCTAGGGCTAATAGTGGGCGGTCCTTTTTACGCTATGTTGATGCTTATAATAGCTTCTGGGTTAGGCACCTTTATCTCTATACCCTTGCTTCTCACGGGTAAGGCTAACCGTAAAAGCCACATACCATTTGGTCCGATGTTAATTTTAGGCGGCATTATAGCTGAGTTGTTTGGCGGCAGTATCTTTCATTGGTCGCTCGGGCTATTTTCTTAACGGTAAAAAATGCTTATGGTATACTTATAAAAATGAAGGGTGGCCGAATGACCTCTGGCTTTACTATTATAGAGACAATGATAGTGCTGGCGGTAACAGGGTTCATACTACTAGGCGCTATTCTAGCGGTTCAGGGTAAAACTAATGAAACTGAGTACATTCAGGTTGTTAATAATTTACAATCTCAACTTCAACGTACGGTTAGCAACGTAATCAATGGCTATTCTCAGATCTTTGCAAGTAATACCGAGACCAGTAACAGTCAATATGATTTTACATGTACCGCAAATCCGGCAACAGGACGCTCTAATGGCTATCTATCCTTTACCTCATCTCCGAGTCAGCAAGGTGCAAATGAAGGCTGTACATTTTTAGGATATGTTTTACAGTTTACAAGTCCCAACTATAGCAGCTCAGCTGAAAACTTCTATAATCTCTATACCATAGCTGGTATCCAATATTGTGCCAGTAATGTATTAACTTCAGGGTCTTCTTGCATGACACCTAATGTCATACCTATTACATTGCAGGAGGAAGCTCCAACGACATTGTATCCTGCTAGTAGCGACTCTTATACCAAATCTTTGCCTACGAGCTTACTGCAGCAAGAGAGTATTCAGTTTGGGGTGCATGCCGTAGCTATGTACTACAACAATAATACTAGAAATAAAATAGGTGCGTTTGCTATTTTGCTTTCACCAGATGCCACTACCCAGCAAGTAAACCTTTACGCAATAAAAAATAGCAGTTTTAGTATAAATGCTACCAATATGGCATCAATTATTAATCGGAGTCTAGAGGATAATCCGATTGCCGTGGATAGCGTTGAAATTTGCCTAGCAAGCGGCTCTTCTAATCAGTCTGGCCTAATTACTATTGGGGGATCCTCTGGGCAACAGACAACAGTAAGCTTAAGGATATACACAGGTACTACATGTTAAGGAAAGTGTTTAAGAATAATTCGGCAGGGGACACGATAGTAGAAGTTATGCTAGCATTAGCAATTTTAGGACTAGTGCTAGGTGGTGCTTATATAGTGGTTAATCATAGCACCTTAAACGAGCGGAGGGCCCAAGAAAGAGGGATAGCATTACAGCTAGCTCAAGCCCAAATTGAAAGCATGAAACAATTTGCCAGTGTTTCTAGCTTGACCTCAGCAAACGGTTCTCCTTTTTGTCTGGGGTTGACAACAAGCTCTAATTCAGTAACCATGACCACAACCACAACCTCATACACAGTCCCAACGCGTGACGACCCATGTTATGTAGATTCTTCAGGTAATCCCTCATTAGCACAGCCGCTATTTCATCTTAGCGAACAGCTTAAAGGGTCGGCAACAATACAAAGCTGTTCGGCAAACTACAATTGTGTTTTCCAAGTGCAAGTCAACTGGCCAGACGTTGATGGTACTACCATGGATGTTTTAACCCTTTACTATAAGTTGTATTCATGATGACAAAAAACAAATTCCAAAACGGTTTTACTATTATAGAACTAATGATAGCTACTGTGGTATTTACTATTGTTATGCTGATTTTAACTGTTAGTGTCATGCATTTTACTAATAGCTACTATAAAGGTGTAACACAGGCATCAACTCAGTCGGTGGCACGAAATATTGTAAACTCGGTTGCTCAAGCAATACAGTTTTCGGGTGATCAATTTATTAGTAAGCTACCTAGTAATCCCTTGCAACCGGATAGCAAAGGAGCTTATTGTGTAGGAGGCCAGCTGTATAGCTTTAAATTAGGTGTAGAGCAAGAGTCTAATCCGGGTGCTCCTAACCCACAGAATGTGCTTGTTGTCAGTCCTGACCCAGGTTGTTCCACGACAAATATTAGCCCTAATTTTGCTACAGGAACTAATGCTCAAGGTATGCTAGGTTCCAATATGTGGCTAGCTTCTTTTAGTATTGCACCAATAACAGCCGCACCACCTTCTACCGCTCCTATAAACGCAGTAAATGCTACTCTTTATAGGATAAGTGTGAGGGTTTTATACGGTGCCAGTGGTCTGTTAACTAACACTATAGGCAATAATTCTAATTGTATTGGTACAACTGGTTCTCAATTTTGCGCTACCAGTGGATTATCTACCATTGTTGAAGCGCGTATCAAGTAGTAAAATTATCTATAAAGCATGAGCAGAAAGCTCCAAAAATACCAGTTACAGGATAAAGAGGAGGGACTAGCCTCTTTCGTAGTTACGTCTATTATGATTATTGTCATTTCATTAATAGTACTTGGCTTTGGAGTAGTAGCTAGAAGGGAAAACCAGTCAGCTTTAGACAGGCAACTTAGTACTCAAGCTTATTACGCCGCTGAGTCAGGTGTTAATGATGCCATTCAGGCCATTCATGTCTATGAACAGGAGAATGCTTCTTCTTCAACTAATCCACCTTCCAAGACAAGTTGTAGCAATACTAACGATCCCTATACCGGGCTAGATAGCAGCAGTTCAGTAACTCAGTTAGCAAGTGGGGGCAAGGCGAGCTACAGTTGCCTGCTGATATTTACTCAACCAAGCTCTTTGGTTTACGACAGTACTGTCAGTAAGGTAATTAATCTCCAGAACGTTAGTGGGGCTAGCTTCAATAGTCTATCTATTCAATGGAAAGATAGTAATTTTTCTGATCAAGCACAATTTAATGGCTGTAACGGCGTGGGTCAATTTCCATCTTCGTGGCCTAATAACTGTAACGCAGATGTACTTAGGATAGATTTAGTTCCAGCGGCTTCTCTTGAAAGTAACCAACCTCTAAATGCGCTTGAGCAGCAGACCTTTACCATATTTCTTTATCCTCAAGCTAATGGAAGTACGCCTAGTATTGCCTATTATCCAGCTAATAATGGCCAAGTTGTAAGAGCCAGTTGCAACGGCGGCGGCTGTAATGCCACAATAACATCGCTTAACCAGAGCCAATACTATATGCGTGTTACGGCTATGTACGGTATTCCTCAAAATATAACTATTTCGGCGACAGATTCTCAAGGTCCTGCAGATTTTAACCACGGTCAGGCTGTTATTGATGTTACAGGCCGAGCAGAGAATGAACTGCGTCGGCTAGAAGTTAGGACTACTCTCAATACGCTAAACAATGGCCTATTTCCAGCTCAAGCCTTGCAGCTTAACCAATCCATATGCAAGAGGTTCTATATAACTCCTAATGTCGGTCAACCGGTTTCAGTAAATCCAAACCCAGGAGCACCCAATCTTGACTCGACCTCTTCCGGTGATCCGGGATGCTCACTAAATTGAAATAAAATTGTTTGAAACAATAATGAAGAGGCTAGTAGTACTTAAGTTAGCTGCTGTGGCGTTCGGCTAAGCCTACCGCTACGGCATATTGCCAAGAGATTGTGGATAGTTCGTTTTGTCTATCAGGACTATAGGTTACATTGCGCCAAGAGTTACCAATTTCTACTTCAACATTGAAGTTGTTTGCTAGATGAACCGGAAAGTCCGGTAAGGTACTGGCGTTACCAGTAACGATAATACGCTCGATTTTGGCGTTTTGATACCTGGTAGAAAAGAATTTTATCGATTTATCCAATTCACCTACTAACATGTCAATCGTACCTGATATAGCATTGTATATCTGTCCCTCAAGCTTATCCGGATTAAGGCCAAACTTGGCTACAAACTGGGTGGCCTGAGATTCATCAATATTAAGATTCTGGGCAGCGGCTTTAATAATTGCACTATAACCAGTAGAAATTGTCCGAGTTAATCTGGGTGCTCCGTTCATAACAATTACTACATCAGTAGTTATATTACCCATATCTAGTATTATCTGTGGTTGAGGCGAGTCGGGGGCAATCAATGCTCTGGCCATAGCCAGATTATCCGGTTCAAATGCAATAACGTTGAGACCTAGAGTCTCAAGCATATCCAATTTAGCCTCTGCATAGCTGTTAGATACGCTAGTAAGTAAAACTTCCACCTTGGTTTTATCTTGAGGTGAAGGGCCTATTAGCTCCCAGTCAATTTTTGACTCAGCAATAGGGGTCGGGATCAAGGCGTCGGCCTGCAGTTGAATAGATTTAGCTATTTCGTCTTTTTCCAGTCTCTCTATATCTACCAAGGTTGTAAATACCTGTTGGGAGGGAAGCCCAACGGCAGCGTTTTTTGTCTTAATACCGGACTTGGCAATTAAGGTCTTGATTGCTTGAGCGATCTGTTGCTGGTCTGCTTTTGAGTCGCTAATGGCAATTTTAGAATCAAGGGGCATGTAGGCGTATGTTTGAAGGGTGTTTGATGGATGGTTTAACTTGGCTAATCTGATACCGCTAGTGCCCACGTCAAGCCCGAAGAAATCATCAATCTTCCCATTTAAGATACTCATAACCATGATTATACCATAAGCGGATTTGAAACTACTTCTTATTTAAGGATGTTATTTATGGTGGTACTTCTCATAGGAAGCCTTTAAGTGGGGATCGGTAATATGGGTGTATATCTGTGTGGTTGATATATTGCTATGACCTAACATAACTTGGACAGTCCTGAGGTCAGCTCCGTTCATTAGCAAGTCTGTACCAAAACTGTGTCTCATAGTATGAGGGCTGACGTGTTTGGTTATACCGGCTAAACGAGCATACTTGGATATCATCCTCTGGATACTACGAGCGCTTAGGCGGTAATAGTTACCGGATAGATCAACTTCTTTGCTGCCACTGTATCTTACAAACAATGCCTTTGAATTATCCGTTCGCCTATCCAGATATTTCTCTAACCAGTCTGCCGCTTCTTGGCTGACAAAAACCAGCCTGTCTTTCTGGCCCTTACCTCTAACCATAAATTCTTTTCTTTTAAGGTTAATGTGGCCTCTATCCAAGTTTACTAATTCGCTGATCCGTAGCCCACTGGCAAACAGCAGCTCAAGAATAGCCCTGTCCCTAAGGCCAATAAGGCTATTTGTGTCGGGCTGGGCAAATAAACTTTCGAGCTCATCTTCTTCTAAGAAAGTAACCTGTTTTCTTTTAGCTCGGGCAAGCTCTATTTTGGCTGCATCCATGGCTGGAATGTCTCTTTTGGCGCAGAACTTAAGGAAACTTCTGAATGCTATCAGATGATAGTTTAGGGTCAATGGGTTCAGCTCGTCACTGGTATTAGTTCCGAGTCTGTTTAACCATAACCTCCATTTACGGATAAGCTCCGGAGTTATGTCTTTAACGTCAATGTCTCCTGCGAAGTCAATTATTCTGGTTAGATAATGATCATAGTTAGCGATTGTTTTTTGCGAACGATTCTGTTCGATTTCTAAATATTCCAGAAAATCTGTTTTTGCTTTTGAAAAGAGCATATGTATTATTGTACGACTCATTGCCTTATGTGCAAGATATATGTCGGGGGAGCCTTATCTGTTACAATTACTAGAATAAACAAAGGAAAAACAGCGTTGGAACAAACATTAATTTTGCTTAAGCCTGATGCTTTGCAAAGGGCTATTGTCGGCGAAATAATTACCCGTTTTGAAAGAGTTGGTCTAAAAATAGTCGCCGCTAAAGTGATCAGGCCTACAGAAGAACAGTATTTCCATCATTATGAAACGATTGGCAAGATGATTTCCCGACGGGGTCAGGAAGCTTTTGATGTAACCTTGGCTTTTATGCAAGAAGGTCCAGTTCTGGCTATGGTACTGGAAGGAATTGAAGCCGTATCAATTGTCAGAAAGATGGTTGGTACTACTGAACCGAAAGCTGCCCAACCGGGAACTATAAGGGGTGATTTCTCCCATATTAGTTTTAATTTTGCCAATAAGAATGGTCTTTCGATCCCTAACCTTATTCATGCCTCAGGCGATAACGAAGAGGCAAAACAAGAAATTGCACATTGGTTTAAAGCCGATGAAATTTTTGAATACGAGACAGTTCATGATAAATTTACCCAAGGCAGGAAATAAATAAAACATCCTGTGAGCCCCTATAGTTCAATGGATAAAACAGCTCCGTCCTAAGGAGAAGCTGGAGGTTCGAATCCTTCTAGGGGCACCAAATGAGACTTTTCACATATAAATATGAGTATAGGCCAGTTGTTCTGTAATTCACTTTAAGCAGCTGGTTTTGATAAAGCATAAGCTTATCAGTAGTACAATATCTATATAAATGGCAGATCAGTCAAAAACAATCCATCCTAAATATTTTGCTGACCAATTTGATGATGAGGACGTAATATTCTTATTTCGTAAGCACCCAGTTGTTATGAGAAAGGGCCTCATATTTGGTCTATTAGGTCCAGTGGTGGGTGTATTACCTGCGGCTTTGCATCCCAGCCTTGGTATGAATGCTTTTTTCGAGGGGTTGGCAGCAGGGGCTGTTCTAGGTCTGATTATATTTTTCCCCTATTGGATCGGATGGCATTTCAGTGTCTTTATAGTTACCAATCAACGTTTTATACAAATAAAACAAAAAGGCTTATTTACGCGAAGTGTATCCGATTTAGGTCTACATCAAATACAGTCACTAAGCTATGAAGTAGCTGGTATACAGGAAACTCTGCTTGGGTTTGGTACAATAACTATACGTACATATGTAGGGGACATAGTTATTCACGATGTTCACCATCCAGCGAAGATACAGAAAAGAATAGCGGGTATACTTAGGGACTTAGGCATAACAACTGTTAATTTTCCTGTAGCTTCATCACAAAGACAAGATGATCATGAAGAAGAAGTTGAAGAAGAGTAATCCATCAAAGATAAAGAAACCAAGTATTAAGGCGCCGAAAATTCGGACACCTAAATTGATTAAAAGACGCAAAGCACCTGAAGAGCGTTTAAAAGAGGCTTTTGCAAATGTACCAAAAATTACTAATGAAACAGTAGCCGAGCATAGGGAAGAAGTATTATCCAGCGCTCGTAAGTATATCTATCCGCTACAACATTCAAGAAATAGAATAATTCGTATTTCGATATCTTTAATAGTTCTAGCATTGGTGCTGTTTTTCTCATATATTGGCCTGGCTCTATATAGGTTCCAATCAACCTCAAGTTTCATCTATGGCGTTACGCAAGTAATACCTCTACCTGTAGCAAAGGTTGGGGGTAACTGGGTTTCTTATGAAAGCTATCTGTTTGAGCTCCGTCGATTTATTCATTATTACGAAACTCAGCAACAAGTAAATTTCTCCACTAACTATGGTCAAAAACAGCTCGACATATATAAGAAAGAAGCAATGAATGAAGTTATAACCAGTGTATATGTTAATGAACTTGCTAGTAAATATCATGTATCTGTTTCCGACCAAGCAGTAAATAATGAAGTCGTGTTAGTAAGGAGTCAGAATAGGCTAGGTAGTAGCCAGCAAGAATTCAGAGACGTTTTAAGTGAGTTTTGGGGATGGAACATAGCTGATTTCAAGAGGGAGCTTAAGCAGCAGATGCTGCATCAGGCTGTTGTAGCAAAATTGGATACTACTGCAATGAGTAAAGCTGAAAGCGCACTTACTCAACTTAAGCACGGGGTAGATTTTGCCACTTTAGCTTCTCAGGTATCAGAGGATACATCTACTAAAGCCAATGGGGGAGTATTCCCATCGCCAATTTCGAGAAACGATCCCAATGTATCGCCACAAATTACTCAAGAATTATTTACACTTAAGCCAGGCCAAATATCGCCGATAATTAATACCGGCTATAGCTTGGAAATAGTAAAAGTCATCCAGTTCCAGGGAGATAAAGTTCAAGCAGCACACATAGAGTTTAATTTAAATCCACTTTCCATGTACATTGCACCGCTAGAGAAGTCACAAAAACCCAATTATTTTATTCATATATAGAATATTACAAAATACTAGTATTACTTCGAATAATAAATTTCCGTCTTTAGATTATTCTCTATTTCATCGATAGGGCACAATGCGAACTCTTCGACATAAGGCGTTCTATTCGCCGCTTCAATTAGATCAAGATTAAAAATAGAAGGAGCATCATCTACCGTAAAAACTACATGTTCTCTCGTACTATAGCTATCTAGTTTTTTCGGAATCATCTTTAAGCCAAAGAAAGTTTCAATCAGTCTTTTTGCTCCAGCAATGGCAGTCTCATTTTCTTCTAAACTTAGTGTTGGTAATTGCCAGCGGATTCCTTTACTGGGTTGCATAATAATTGTGTTCCCTTTGTGAGTAATCAACAGGGACACTTTATTATTGGATAACATTTTATATCGTCTCGTTCGACTAGCATAGAACTCAAAAATAATACTTCCATAGGGAGGTATTCCAGCTAAAAGAGCGAATAAAGATTGTATTCGCTTCCATCCGAGGCTCGGATATATAGCTATTACAATAATAAAGTAAGCAATAAATAGACTTCCATGTATCTGACCGGCAATAGGCAGGACTATATTTCGACCGCTAAGCCGAAAATTTCTGATCAAAAGAGCACTTATTAATATTGTCCAGCCAAATGCTTCTGACCATGCGGCAAACTTGTATATTCTCCAGGCTTCATTTTGAGTAAAATTCTTTTTTGCTTCATATTTCTGTATTAAACCCATTTATTTAGAATACAGTTAATTTGAAGTAAATTTTTAACTTTATACTGCTCGTCTTAAGTAGCATATATTTTATTAACAGTTTCTTTTACGCCGCATGCATCGAATAAGTATCCGTATGTGGCCTTGTTTCCTAATTCGATTGAGCTGGCGGCTACTTCATTAGCGGTAGTGTCGAGTATTTCCGAAACGACAGGTTCTGTTTCTTCTATAGCTTTAGATAAGCAGTAGAGGCCCGTCGATACCCATAATTCAGCCATTGATAGCTTTCCTTCCTTCTGAGGATGGATTTCGAGTTTTCTAATTTTAGCTATTGCCGTAAGTCCGGCATTACCTAGTTGCTGGTTTCGAAACTTTCGCAATATAGGTTCTGGCACAAGGCCTTGGTTTTTTAGTACCGGGTAAGCCATTGCTACTTCGATTTTATCTATAACAGCATCAATAGCTTCACCGAGCGGGCTTTTGGTTTTGGTCACTTCGGCTGCCATACCATCTAAAACATCACAGATCCTACCGACACCAACTTTAGATATACCCCTTAGCGTTTTACCTCTATCTATTTCGCGGATACCAGACATAACAAGAGCTAGCCCCGCCAGACTTATGACGTTTCCTGGGGTTACTACGCCGTTTGTTCTGGCTGCTATTTTTTGAAAAAAGTTCCAATCGTTTGGATCAGTTTTTTCCCACTGACTAATTTTATCTGTATGATGCAGATTCATCACCGTTTCCTATGGATTGTTTTGCATACTATAGCATAAATTATGATTTAGCATAGTCACTGTACCCAAGAAGTACCCAAGAAGGTAATCAGTCATGTCTAACAGTTAGTTCCTTAAAGCCTGTTTCTGGGTCTAACTCTCGTTTATAAAGCTCTTCAGAACTTTCTACCAGCACGATCTCGGCTGTAGTATGTATTCGGCTGCCATTTTTCAAATGGCCGCCTATAACTCTGCCCTTGGTATCAGATACCGATATGTGGATATGCGAACCATCTTTGCCTATAGTTCCTACCAAAGAAACAATTTCATAGCAGCCTTTAATAACACGATTATCCTGCAGGCCAGGAGAGGCACCCGCCATGCGCATACTTAGTCTATCTATACTTCCCACACAAGTGACTATAGATGCAGCTTTCAAATTATTTGCTTGAAAGAACTCTTCTAGACCTTGTCTTAAGTCATCGCCGGGTTTGAGCCTAAATGTGTGGACCATTTAATTAATAATAACAAAGCAAGGAAATAGCTAATGACCATTCTAATTAAGGTTATTTTGGGTGTCGATTATATCAGAGAGCAGTTGACGTTCTAGCTCGTTAAGAACATCTAGCATGTCTTCTATGTGAGCTGCTTTGCCAAGAGCTTTGAAAGTCAGATTATCCAATTTTATTCTTTGCGCTTTTTCCATAGTCTATTTCCATATCTTCCTAATAGGGTAGCTCAAGCAGTAATGATATTATAAAATAAAAACTAAAAGATGGACAGGGTATTTTAGCGTTTTAGTTGTAATTACTCTAAAACAATTTTATTGTAAATATATGAATGGTGAAAAACTACCCAGTAAACAAGATAGTTCGAAAGAGGGTATTATTGGCGCTCATATAGTAGCTGATGCCTTAATTGAAGAAGATGTGCACATTATTACCATAGATAATGACGAAGAGCAGGGAACAGAAATAACAATTTCGCTTTCTAATCCTGATAGTTAAAATTCACTATCAACCCGATAGTCGTCACGAAAGTTACGAAGCTTAGTAACAAGTTTATGAGTAGCATTATCTATATTTGTAAACCGTTGTTCCATTACTTTATGAAAGTCTAATACTACTACACCTGGGTGGTACCGTCTGTTACCTTCAACTGTCTTAAGTTGAATTCTTTCGGTAGATAATTTGCCGTTTGCCTGGTTTTTTCGGATCACAATATCGTGATTACCGGTTACCTTGTCTAGGTCTGATCTATTTTCAATATACTCGCCGGTCCATTCGGCATTTTCTCGTGAGCTAGCTCCGCGGATGTCTACGGTATCCAGCTGTTCGTCCGCCCACGCATCGTGCCTCCTTGCGATTAGGTAGTAAAATTCAAATAATAAGCCAAAGTTTTCATTGGTAATTCCTGATTCAAGATACCTTCCAAAAGTTTCTATATCTTTCTTTTCTAATTTTACAAATTCTTTCTCGAAGGCACGATAGTCGTCCAGGCCCAAAGGTTTTGGGTCAGTGATACCAGTAATCTTAAACCTTAATGCTGAGTGGAAGATATCACTTAAAAGGATTTCGGTTTGTAGACGGTATATTGCGGGTTGTTCCGAAAAATTTCCATTACTTTTAATTGCGATTGCCGATTCAAGAGCGCTTCTTAAGGACATTGCCTTTATTCTAGGATCATCAGACACTCTTGCAAGTTCTGATATTGCATAAACGGTATCAAGTTTTAGGTTGGCGTCTTCCTGCGGTGATCCTTCTTCTGGAGCGCCGTACATAAGTGAACATGCCTTAATGAGGTCAGGCTCTATATCATCCATAGGGTTTAATGGTCCTAGTGACCTGTACCAGTATCGGGCTTGTAGTGCAGGCGATCGGTCTGTATATTCGGCTTTGATTCCAGATTCACCCCGGATTGCGACTCGGGTAAGTCCAGATACGATGTTTGCCACTCTAATATCTGAGGGAAAGTTCTCGGCTCTTACTTTCCAATATTCAAGATACCCAGGATCTTGGAGAGGGGAAGAATCTAAAGAAAGGTCGGCAAAAGGATTTTTTTCGTGCATTTTTGTAGTTTATAGAACATATATATAATAGCACTAATTAGCGCAATAGTCAATTAGCACGCCTTATTTGACGGCTCATAGCTGACTGGGCTTGGAACTA
>JAJZOE010000066.1 GCA_021829145.1 bacterium
GAAGCGGTGTTGTTACTGATGATTATCGGATAAAACAATCTCTGCCTACGCTAAAATATTTACTGGATAAAAAAGCCAGGCTGATTTTAATTTCTCACTTGGGACGTCCCGAAGGTAAACCTGATGCCCAGTTTTCTCTCAAACCAGTTAGCGAAGTCCTATCTAAGCTTATAAGCAATAAAGTTGTTTTTGTTGATGATTGTGTGGGAAAAGATGTAGAGGATCAATTACATAAACTGGGTTCGGGCGAAATACTATTATGCGAGAACCTCAGATTTCATGCTGAGGAAGAACAGGATAATGAAGATTTTGCCAAGTCTCTTGCAAAGAACTCTGAACTGTTTGTCCAAGACGGCTTTGGGGTGGTTCACAGAGCCCACGCTTCAACAGATGCTATCACTCATTATTTATCCAGTGTTGGCGGCTTTCTGCTTAAAAAAGAGGTAGATACTATCACTAATGTCATGGTACAGCCGGAACGTCCATTGATGGCTATAGTTGGTGGTGCTAAAATTGCCGATAAGCTGGAATTACTAAAGAAGTTTATCACCATCGCCGATATCGTGGCTATCGGTGGGGCAATGGCGAATACTTTTTTGTTGGCCAAGGATATTCCGATAGGAGAAAGCCTTGCAGACAGAGATGAGATACCGTTAGCCAAAGACATTCTTAAGTTAGCCCAAAAAGAGTCAGCGTCGCGGCACTTTGTTTTCAGCTTGCCCTATGATGCCGTAGTGGCTGAGAAAGCAAACCCAGCTGCTCCGACACGCATAGTTGATTGGGGCTCCCGGGTTGTAGCAGATATTGAATACTACCCTAAAAGAGTACCTGAGACGGCTTCGGTAATAGGTGAACATGAAAGAATACTAGACATTGGACCTTTTAGCGGCTCCTTCATAGCCGGATCTTCTCAACTGGCTTCCACTGTTGTCTGGAATGGCACCATGGGTGTTACCGAGACAAAATCTCTTCAGGGTCTGATTGGTCCTTATGCTCATGGCACGGAACTGATTATTGATGCGCTTTTGGGTCACTTCGGTCACCGACCTTTCAGCCTTATCGGTGGCGGTGACACGGTTGGTTATATAGAAAATAGAGGTTTGATAGATAAATTTAATCATGTTTCTACCGGCGGTGGTGCCAGCTTGGAATTAATGGCAGGCAGGAAATTACCAGGAGTAGAGGCGCTTGAGAATAAGTAAGGTACAATAGGATAAGCGGTATGAAAAAACCAAAAATAGTCGTTGCTAACTGGAAAATGCACCTAAATGTCCATGAAGCTAGTCTACTACTCCATAAGATGGATAAAAGAATCCATGATCACCGGAGCGTAGAGGTGGTGATAGCTCCTTCTTATTTATATCTTCAACCATTAAGTTTAGAAGTTGATAAGCGTAAGTTTAAGCTTGCCTCCCAAGACGGCTACTATGTTGATGAAGGCTCATATACCGGAGCAGTTTCTTTTAGCCAACTAAGGAATTTGGTCCAATATTCAATAATTGGCCATTCGGAAAGAAGAAGATATTTCAACGAAGGGCTTGAAGTCGTCAGAGACAAAATGGCTGCTGCCATACGTAATAACATCACGCCTATTCTGTGCGTCGGTGAGACCAGTGAAGAGCGTCATTTGAAGGAAACTAAACAGGTAATACATGACCAGATAACTACGGCGTTAAGTGATCTTACGAGTGAAGATGTAGAACGGCTTGTCATTGGCTATGAGCCGGTTTGGGCTATCGGCGGTCATGAACCAGCCAAGCCGGCGGATATCGAAGAAGCGGTAAGTTGGATTAGGTATCAGATCAGGGAGCTTTATGGTAAAGATGTGGCTGAAGGGGTTCGTGTTATTTATGGCGGCAGTGACGAACCGGAGTTTGTCGAAGGGATTATGCAAGTTGATGGGGTGGACGGGCTCTTAGTAGGCCACGCTAGTCTGAACGCAGAGCAGTTTGCGGATATAGTACAAGGGGTTTATTTATCATCATTAAAATAACTGGCAATTGATATGGCTGATTCCTCTAAAAACAAGACAGACAAAAGAGTTTTTGACGTAGCTAAACCATCAACTACTCCGGCTAGCCCCACCTCAAAGCCGCTAATTATAGCTCACGGGCCAATGATGCATGATTCGACGATAGTAGAGCAAAGCGAATCTGACGAGACAGAGAAGACGGACGATCATTCGCCGTCCATGACATCTACACATACAATAAAAATAGAACCGTTAAACGAAATCGAGTTAGACAAGCGGGAAGAGGCAGCTACTCCTAATGAAGATCAAAAGAGGCCGGTTGCTACCGATGACAAAGACTCGGCTAAAAGCACTACTCAGGATATAAAGTCCGACCAGATTGAAAAAACGGATAGTGAAGTTAAAACAGAAACGCCGGACGCTCCCAAGGTAGAGGCACAAGCAGAAGGCTCTTCCGACCAGGCAAAAGTTGAAGTAGATCCCAAAAAGCTCGAGGAAGAACAACGAGCAATAGCCGAAAAAGAAGCGAAAATTAATAGTTTGGTTGATTCGGGTAAATACTTTCTGCCGATTAATATGCTAGAGAAAAGAAAGAATCAACGGATAGTTCTAGTTGGTATCTTAATCTGTATTATATTAGCCATAGCATGGGTGGATGTCGCTCTTGACGCTGGTCTAATCAGTAATTCCCTGCATTTGCCCCATACACACTTCTTTGCCTTGAAGTCCTAAACACTTACAATTAATTAAGGAGAAAAGATGCCTAGTGAGGTTAGTGACAATTTGTCCCCGGCTATTCAGCAATTATTGAGTGGCTTAAATAAGGAACAGCAGCGTGCGGTAATCACTACAGAAGGTCCGTTATTAATTCAGGCCGGTGCAGGTAGTGGTAAAACAAAGACTTTAACTCATCGTGTCGCCTATATATTGGCGAGCAATAAAGCTGCGCCGGCTGAAATTTTGGCGGTTACCTTCACTAATAAGGCAGCCCAAGAGATGCGCCAAAGAGTAGCTGCATTGCTCGGCATGAACGCCGAGGATCGTTACTTTATGCCTTTCATGGGCACTTTTCACTCGATATGTGTCAAATTACTACGAAATGATGCTGATCAGATCGGTATACCTAAAACGTTCGTTATCTTTGATGAATCGGATAGGCTGGCTGCCGTGAAAAGGGCTTGTAAGCAACTTCTGGTTGACGAGAAGGCCTTCCCGCCACGTACCCTAGCTAATCTAATCTCCAGTGCTAAAAATGAACTGATGAGTCCCGAAGAATACCAGGCTCTGGCTAACCAGCCTACAGCTGAGATGGCCGCCAGAGTTTATCCTCTTTATCAAAAAGAATTGAAGCAGGCGGGAGGTTTGGACTTTGATGATCTTATTAATGAAACTGTCCGCATGTTAAGAACCAGGCCGGAAGTTAGAAAGAGGTGGCTGTCTCAGTTCAAATACGTCATGATTGATGAATACCAGGATACAAATGCGGCCCAGTACCAGTTGGTTAGGCTATTAACGAACGAGCAAAACAATCTAGCAGTTATAGGCGACGACTGGCAAACTATTTTTAGTTGGCGTGGCGCTGACTTTAGAAACATCCTTAATTTTGAAAGAGATTATCCGAACTGCTGCGTCATTAAGCTTGAGCAAAACTACCGTTCGACAAAGAATATACTGGCGGCCGGCCAAGCAGTAATTACTAAGAACTTAGAGCGAAGTGATAAGGAACTATGGACGGCTGAATCTGATGGTTTGCCTGTCCAGATAGTACAAGTAAGAGACGAACGGGCTGAAGGTGAAGCAATCTGCATGCGCATCAGCACGGCGGTATCTAGTGGCCGAAGAAGCTATAAAGACTATGCTGTTCTTTACCGAACCAATGCGCAGAGCCGGTCAATCGAGGAGTCCTTTATGCGGTTTTCTATTCCCTATAAAGTTATCGGCGGCCAAAAATTTTACGAGCGATTTCCGATCTAAC
>JAJZOE010000069.1 GCA_021829145.1 bacterium
CTATAAAACCGTTAATAATCCAATGTGCCGGATCAAAAAACGTTTCATTAGGAGTAATGGCACCGCTATTCAAGGCTGCCGAAGTAGTTAATGTTTTCATGACCGAACCCGGTTCAATCGGATAGTCGACAACGTTATTGTCAAAAAGCTTAGCGTTGGAAACACTGGCGTAATTTCCAGGATTGTACGACGGATAGTTGGCCATGGCTTTGATATGTCCGTTATACGGATTGATGACCACGGCGCTAACGTCTTGAGATTTAGTCGTCTTGTATTCTTTAGCCAATATTTGTTGCACTTGCTCTTGAATCCCGACATTGATAGTTAAAACGACATTTTTACCTGGCGTCGGTGGAATTTGAGTATTTTGTTTACTCGCCGCCAGCGGCACCCCGTTAACATCGGTAATGGCCTTTAATAGCCCCGGCTTGCCAGCTAACTCCGGATTCAGAGCTTGCTCGATGCCGTAAACACCAACTCCGTTTTGATTGACAAAACCCAACAATTGAGCCGCCAGATCACCGTCCGGATACACCCTATAGTATTGACCTTGCGTACCGAGTCCCGGATCTTTGAGTTTAGTTATTTGGTCACTTTGTGATTGGGTAAGTTTCCTAGCCAGTATGGCATATTGAGTACCCTTCATTGTTAAAGCTGGCAGATAACTTTGCGGACTGCCGCCGACAATTTTACTTATCTGTCCGGCGACAACGTTCGGATGTTTAATAAAAGGCGGGTCAGCGAATAGAGTATAAAGTTTCTGGTTGAGAACGATTGGCACAATGCTGTTGCCGTCTTCAGCTTCGACAATTCCGCGGGTAGCCGGTATCTGGTATTGCTTAAGCTGGTCGTTAAGAGCCGCCTGCTTATAATGATCGTATTGAATAATTTGAACGTCAAAAAGCCGTAACCCGAAAATCGCGATCGTTACGGCGATAATACCGAACCAAATTCGTATCCTGCCGACCGATTTAGCCGGTGACGGACCGGACGAATTAAACATAGTCCCTATTGTAACTAATTTTGCGCCGTGGCTGAAGGCGTCAATGGCACCATGTTTTTAGCAACGCTACTATTCTGGGCCCGACTCACGGATTGCAGCTGCGCTGATGAAACCTGTAGATCGGCATATTCAGATTTCAATTGGTTTTGTTGCTGTTGCAAGTTATTGAGCGTAAAACCGTAGGCATTAGTTTTAGTGACCTGGGCTAGATAAAACAAGCCTAGTAAGCATGCCAAAACAATCAGAATAATGGTGTTGCTGATTGGTCCCAAGGTTCTGGCTCGGGATTTAAAGCTCACAGAATTCCGGTTACGACCACTAAACTGTGATCGACTGAAGGCTAACGAACTGGAATATGTCATTTTTGTTTATCCTTTTCGTCCAGCTCTGCCCTGTTTTCGAGCAGAGCTGGGTTTGAGACTTTTAAACTACACGGACGTGTATTTTATAAGTCCGGGAGTTGCTTTTTACCTGTATAGGCATTATGGCATTTCCCTTTCTTTATTTTTGTTTCACTGCGACCCTGAGCTTAGCGCTTCGGGCACGCGGATTAAGGGCTAATTCTTGAGGTTCCGGTATTACCGGATGCTTGGCCAGAAGCGACAAGGCGGCGTCGTAACGATCCCCCGACTCGTTGGCAAAAAACTGTTTGACAACTCTATCTTCCAAACTATGGAAGCTGATTACTGCCAATCGCCCGCCTGGGGACAACAATTTCAGCCAATAAGGCAACGCTTCAGAAAGCTGATCGAGCTCATTATTAACCGCGATTCTAATAGCTTGAAACGTCCTCGTGGCCGGATGCGTACGACTATGTGTACGCCATGCCCGACTAGCTATTTCGGCTAACTGATTCGTATTGGTTAACGGACGGTTTTTAACTATCATCCTGGCTATCTGTCTGGCCTTTGGTTCTTCACCAAATCGCCAAAGTATATCTGCCAGTTCAGCTTCGCTAGACTGATTGACTATGTGCCAGGCTGTCATTTCCTGACCCTGATCCATACGCATGTCCAACGGACCGTCTTCACTAAAGCTGAAGCCTCGACTAACCTCGTTAAGGTGCGGTGACGACACGCCTAAATCCGCAACAATGATTTCGAACTGCCGCTTGTCGGCCAATAGCCGGCGGCTAGCACTGAGATAATCCTGATGAATTATCTCAACACCGCTAGATTCGAATTTTCGCTTCAACTCTATAATGGCCTGACTGTCGCGATCTACCAATACCGATTGTTTGTAATTATCGGTAAGTTGTAAGATAGCCGCCGCATGCCCGCCATAACCGGCTGTTAAATCAAGATAACGTTCACCATTGGTAGGGTTAACGCTGCTTAATATTTCAGCCAATAGAACCGGAGTATGTTTTGTGTGAGGATTTTGGTGCATTTTTCTTGTTTTTGTTTTTGTGCAAGGTCACCTATTCAGCAGCCAACTTTTTGTTTTATTAGTTTTTGTTTTTATAGTTCATATCTTCATGTATGTAAAGAAGCATTTAAAAGATTTTGAAAAAATCTAAGAACTTCTTACTGAAAATACGAAAATTGAGAGACTTATGTGTGAGGTGGAGTTTTGGGAGGTGTTTTTGAGAAATGTACCAGGACTTTTTAAAGTGGTGCCCTTATTTTCCACTTGTTGACTGCCGAATAGCTAACCTCGAGGCTGCATTCGATCTTGCTCTGTTTTTTAAGCGTTACCAAATTGTTAAGGTACTATTTGCCGGGGTATAAGCGGCCTATGGTTTAGCCATAAGCCGCCAATACTGACCAGCCCGTACGGCAATGAGCTCTTTTGCGATGCCCGCATAGTCCAAAAGATGCTGCTCAAGCAGAACTCTGCCTTGCTTGTCATCCAATGGCCCCTCTATTTTCCCCATTCGGAACTGGACGTTGATGTCGGCCGTTGCCTCGTCAAGGATTTTACCCTTTAGAGCCGGCTCAACCTCTTCGTCCCATACCTTTTTGGAGTATAAGTGCAGGTACTGTTTAAAGCCCCTGGTTACAACAACGCCACTCTTAAACTCGGCTCGAAGTTCAACCGGAATTGTTAACCGATTTTTGTCGTCGAGCTTGCGTTCGAAGTAGTCTATTGTTGCCATCCCTTTTATGTAGTGGTTTTTATTTTTGATGAAGAAACGCTTATTTTTTGCCGTTTATTCATATTAGCCACTACTGCGAATATACTACCCACAGCTACCCACTGCAACCCATTTATGCAAAAAAAAGTGGTGTTTTTGACACCACTTCATGTTTATAGCCTAATTTACTTCTTAGAACCGGAATTGTTAGCTGAGGAATGTGACTGGTAAATAACCGGCACATTAAACCATTGGCCTGCGTAAATGGTATCTGATCCGTGATTTTGATGTTCTAGATCAGTGAGTAAATCATAGTACTGCTGACCACTAAGATTAGTCCCATCAACAGATGCGATTATGCCCGCAAAAGTATTATCCGGAAAGACATTGGTAACTTCTACCCTCTTAATCGGATATTGGTTGATGTTAGGAGTCGTTCCACTTCTGAAGACTTGTTCTACGGTGGAAATGGCAGACTTAGCAACCGATACTCCGGCCACAGCAGCCATGCCTAATGTGAGGCCAGCCAATAGCCTCCTTGCAGGATAATTAGGTTGGCTTTCGGGTTGCTGATTACTACTAATTTTAATCTGTTCTCTGGAATTAGTTACTTTTCGTTTCATGATTATAACTCTTAAGACCCGCCGATTGTGGCCCTACGAATACCGATATCGAACTTTACCGGTATTCTGGCAGTCTCGTTTTCCCTTTCGGTTAACTGATTAAAAGCAAAAGACGGGTTGGTCACAACCTCTCTATAAAACCCTTTTGCGTCCTTTGACACCGAAGCTAAACCAATAAGCGTTACTACGGCCAATGCTAACGCTCCGATCCGCTCGTGCGTCGCCCGTCTTTTTGCGTTTTTTAATTGTTGTTTGTATTTTTGCATTAGCATGTATTATGCTATCAAGTTTTGGTGTTTTTGTCAATGTTAGTATGATTATTATTGACTGTTAGCTACTTATGTTATCCAAACTAATAATCTCTTCCTTATCCAGTTGAATACTGGCTGCTGCCATATTCTCTTTAAGATGAGCAATCGAACCAGTTCCGGGTATCGGTAAGATGCTAGCTGAATGCACTAGTAGCCAAGCCAACATTATTTGCTTGGTGGTAGCGTGATGTTTAGCGGCAATATGACTAATATTCAACCTATAAAGATCGTGATCACTCATACCGCCTCCAAGTGGAAAATAAGGAATAAACACCTTACCATATTTTTCACAGGCCTTTAACACCGCCTCGTTCTCACGGTTCAAAAGGCTATAGCGATTTTGCACACTAACAAAATTGCCCATATTCATAGCTAAAGCAAAGTGCTCCAAATTAATATTGGATAAACCGATATTTTTTATCTTGCCCTCCCTTTGCAAATCGAGCAACGTTTGAAAAGACTCCTCAAAAGGCACTTTTGGATCAACGCAGTGTAATTGGTATAGATCTATCACATCCAACTTCAGTCTGCTAAGGCTTTCCTCGCAAGCACGTCTTAGATGCGACGGGCTGCCGTCGGGCACCCAATTGCCCGGACCGCCTCTAAGAAAACCACCTTTGGTGGCAATAACAATACCTCGGTACGGGAATAGGGCATCTCGTATTAACTCTTCACTAATATTAGGACCATATGCGTCAGCCGTATCTATAAAGTTCACTCCCAGTCGAACAGCTTCTTTTAGCAAATTGATCATGGCGGTCTTATCATTGCGCTCGCCCCAGACACCGGGACCGACAATACGCATAGCTCCGAAACCTAATCGACGGACATTTAAAGCTCCAATTCTGATCATACCAGCCGTCGACGTTTCGGCCTTGGCTAAAGCCATCACTTAACCTCCTTAAAAAATTTAAGGTTTTAGATAGATTTCTCCCGCCACTTGGTTGTGACTTATATGTATATATGCTCCTGGCAAAAATATATAACTGTAAAAATAATTACTTGCATAACTAATTTATTCATTATTTTAAGATTTTTTTAAGCTCTTCTTCGCTCAAACCAGTACTTAATTTTATTAGTTGTCGGCTGGCACCTGCCCTGTAAAGCACATTTGCCAGACTATTATTAGGATCATTGAGTTTGACTGGCATAACGCTATCGATCTTTCCTGACAGTTTTTTTATTTTTTGGTCAAATTGCTTAACTGCCGGATCCATTTCCAGCGAGCGACTATTAAACCCTCTTAGATATAGACCATTCAGAGACTTCACCCGACTTAAGGCCACATAACCCATCCCATAGGTAAAACTTCTCGACAAGTCCACTTCCGCTGCATCTAAACTCATACCTTGGCATTTGTGAATTGTTACCGCCCAAGCCAGTCTAAGCGGTAACTGACTAATTTTTGCTATTGTATGCTCATCTATTGTCATGCTCCATTGTTTAGGTTCTACCCTCAACTTTAGCCCTGAAGAATCTATCACTACAACCGGAAAACCATGGTTAAAGCCGATGACACTACCAATTGAACCGTTGGCATAACCCAGCGATAAATCGTTGGCCGTAAACATAACCTTGGCTCCGGACTTGAGATATAGCCTCTGCGGTGCAACCACCGAATGCTGTAATTCAATTAGTGCCTCACGGTGACCAGACATGGCCATTTCATAAATACGCAAGTCGCCGCTTAGCCTATTAAGGCGCTCATGATTCACCCGATCGACATCGCGGTTGTGTGTTAATAGTACCGTGATGTCTCGTTTCGGAGTAACTTGCCTATCCAGTAAAACGCCCAGGTCTTTTAAGTTAACGTCCGCTGAACGCATGGCCTGTAATAGTCTCCTAAGCCCATCATCGGTTTGACGGTGCTGCTCACTCAAGTAACAAGCCTGAAGAGATAATTCCTGCCAAGCCTCGGCCATAAACGCGTAAGCCGCCGCTTGGCCTTTACCGATTGGTGGTAACTGAAAAAAATCACCGGACAGAATAACCTGCAAACCACCAAAAGCTTTAGTTTGTCGTCTTAGTGTCTTTAAACGAAGATTTAAAATATCCAACCAGGCAGCACCAAGCATAGATATTTCATCAATAATTAATACATCGGCTTGTTGAACCCGCTTTAAAACTGCCTGTCCGGGCGTGGCGAGTTTAGCGTTCGCGTTAAATAATCCGGACCAGGCATGAATAGTCGTGCCGCCAATAATACTAGCAGCAATACCGGTAGTTGCGGTCACGGCCACATTTCTACCCCTGTTTCTGGACAGATTTATAAAGCGTTCCAAAACATAGCTTTTGCCAGATCCGGGTGGACCAGTTAAAAATACATTTATACCTGACAGCATTACTTCTAGGGCTTTGGCTTGCGTCATCTAACCACCACACTTTCCACTGTTAGTGCGGTGGATTATACCACTGATAAATAGTTATTGGCGCTGTGGTTTTTTAGACCGCTTTGAACGTGAATAATCTCTGTATGCCAGCTTAGATCTAAGCTGATCAATACGAATAATGTATTTTTCCCATGGTTTGAGTAGACTGGAATACTGCCAATTAGGAGCCATGATATGCGCCAGTTTGTTCTTACTCTCTAAATATTCAATCAGACTGGCAAAGTCGCCATCCCCTGACACGATGATGGCCTTGCTGTAATGCGGCAGTTCTTTCATGGCATAAAGCACTAGATCGGCATCGATATTACCCTTTACAACCGATTTGTGCTCCTCCCCCTCCGCAGTCTTACCTTCAGAAGGCACAGCTACGTCCACCGTCGGCTTAAGAGCTATTAGGTAGCCCAGTTCATGCATGCGCTCGTAAAGCGGCTCGTTTTCGGCCATATAACCGATGAACATGTAGGCTTTGGTGACATTAAACTCATCTTTTAAATAAGCCCTGAACGCCCGCCAGTCCATCTTCCAACCGACTTTCTGGACTCCCAAGTTCAAGTTTTGGCTATCTATGAAGGCGTAAACCTCTTTTTTCTTATTACGCGCCAGACGGTTTAAGACACTCATTATTTCAGACCGTTCTTTAGAGTAGAGACTAAATCGGCCACGCCGCAACGTTGCTGTTCGGTAGTGTCACGGTTACGAATCGTAACGCTTTTATCCTTGAGCGAATCAAAATCAATGGTTACACAAAACGGCGTACCTATTTCATCCTGACGTCGATATCTCTTACCGATGTTTCCATTATCGTCCCACATAACCATGCCAAATTCCTGCTTCAACTGATCATAAATTTCTTTGGCCAAAGCCACCAGCTCCGGCTTATTTTTAAGCAACGGGCTAACCGCAACTTTGTAAGGCGCCAGAGCCGGCTTAAGTTTAAGCACAATCCGGGATTCGCCATTGATCTCTTCTTTGGTATAGGCATCACTTAAGACCGCCAGCATCATTCTACCGACCCCGACCGACGACTCGATAACGTAGGGATAAAACCTGTCACCACTAACCTCGTCTACATACATCAGGTCCTTGCTGCTAACCCGGGCGTGATTAGATAAATCGTAGTCCGTCCGGTTGTGGGTACCCCAAAGCTCTTTGGGACCTTGTGGGAAATTAAAGTAAATATCATGGGCTGCCTTGGCATAATGCGCCCGCTCGTTTTCATCATGCTCGTGCCAAGTCAGACTTGATTCTTTGATACCTAAACGATCGATTAGAAACCGCCAGGCAAAATTACGCCACTGTTCATAAGATTCATCTTGCATTTGCGGCCGGATAAAGTATTGCATCTCCATCTGCTCCAGTTCCCTGACGCGAAATATAAAATCGCGTGGCGATATCTCGTTGCGAAACGCCTTACCGATCTGAGCTATGCCGAAAGGCAGTTTGGCGCGCATAGAGTCTTTAACATTTAGAAAATTAACATATATGGCGCCGGCCGTTTCGGGTCGCAAGTAGGCCTTGGCCGCATCATCCTGAACCGGACCAATCCAGGTCTGCATCATCATATTAAAATAACGGGGCTCGCTGACGGGATTGCCATCCGGTGACTTTTTGTCCTTAAGCAGTTCGGCTAACTCTTTAAGGTCAGTCGAATCGACGCCGGCCAAATGATCAGCCCGGTATCTTTTATGGGTCACAACATCTTCAACCATCGGGTCGGTAAAACCAGCGACATGACCACTGGCTTCCCATAGCAAGGGATGCTGGATAATCGCGCCATCGATGCCATAAATGTTGTCGTGGTCCTTAACCATTGCATCCCACCAGCTAGCCTTTAAATTATTGACCAGCTCGACGCCAAGCGGGCCGTAATCATAAAAGCCAGCCATGCCACCATAAATTTCACTTGATTGAAATACGAAACCGCGCCGTTTACATAAACTTACGATATCTTCCATAGTAACTTTTTCCATTGGTAATATTGTTCAAGATAGGATTATACCTACTTTTAAGCATTTTCCCTAACTATTAAGGTGTAAATTACGCATTATGACCGCTAGCGACATCAAATCGGCAGCGTATTGTGCCGCGCCGCTGACACTAGCCAGCGAAACGGGGCTGCTACTACTTAATAAGAGTCTTAAAAATTTAATATGATTGACACTGTATCTGCCCTGTTGTTGAACAAAAAATGCCATGCTGTCGACATCAAAACCATATATCTCGCCGTCCTTTAGTTTCACGCCCCGATTATCCGTATTCAAATTCGGACTGTGGCCGGAAACCATTAGTAATTTCAGCAAAAACCAAAGCCTGATCACATCAAGACTCAAATTAAGATTATCTAAACCGGCCAAAACCAGCTCAAGCAAAACAAAATATGAATCCTCAACTTCGTTTTCGGTATTACGATCTATTATTTTCAGTACTTCATAGCCATATTGGACGCGTTCTATATCTTTTATGATGTTAGCGAAGTTTTTTTCTAACCGACTCGATACCAGAGTCGCCAAATCCGATCGCCCTTTAATAAACACGATATTGTTAACGCTAAACAATTCAATACCACCGGCCAAGCGGCTTTTCATCGCTCTGGACCCTTTAGCTATTAACCCGAACTTGCCAAACTCCGGCGTCAAAACGTTCACTATCCGATCGGTTTCACGAAAATTGTGCCGGCTTAACACTATGGCTCTGGTTTTTAGTTGCTGCATGCTTGATTAGCCTATAACGTAAGACACTTCTCTGGCGAGCTCGGCTAAACCGGTAGTTGGCTTATATAAGTACTTTACAACCCCCAGCCGCTCATTCAGCCCGTAAAGACTGTCATTAAACTCCACCAAGGGCACCAGACTTAGAACTATGACCGGTACGTCGCGCCAATCAGGATAAGACCTGAACTCATACAGGAATTCTATGCCACTATGACTAACGAGCTGTAGTTCGCAAATCACCAAATCGGGTTTTAGGTTATCGGCGGCGACAACTGCATCTTGGGCGCCGGCAACAAGAATAACGTTATACCCCTTTGGCTGCAATATGGCATTATAAATCCTAGCCAGAACGGCGTCAGGTTCAATTAAAAGAATCGTTTGCATAATGTTAGACCAGTGACAGCTGAGAAGACGTCTTTAAAACTACACCGAGACCATAAAGATGGCGGTGCCTAGAAGCGTGCATCTTTAGCTTCATGGCCTTGAATATCGCGTCGGCCACAAAAATGCCTGCACCGCTCGTATGACTAACGTCAACTAGAGGCTGACGCGAACGGCCATAGAGCTTGCGCCCCCTCCTTAAAGCCTCGCTGCGTAGACCTGGAATATCCGCGTAAACACCGGCTACTATTCCATAGCGGCAACGATGAGTCGCGAGTTGTAGCTTAAAATTGCTACCGCTGGATTGCGCTGGTAAAGTCTCAATAAAAGCACTGGCAAGCCCGATAATGGCTGACTCCAGACCCTGCTTATGAGCCAGTACGGGCTCAAATCGTCCACCTATATTCAGCTCCAACTGGACGTTATACATTTTCGCAAACGCCTCCAACTGACGGTTAGCGTCGTACAGTACTGAAGCAATAGAAGTCGATTGCGGAGCCAGTTGAAAACTTAGATTATTATTTAATTGCAAACTTAGACTGTAGGCATCTATGAGTTGCAACGCGTTGTCGGCTAAAGTCCTGATGTCATTGACGCCAACTAAATCATTGTTGAGACGAGCCAACTCCGCCTGCCGGACAATCTGTAGCAGCGGCAATTTCATTTGTTCGGCAATGGACAATAACAATTGATGAGGTAGGATATAGTCTTTTGTCTGCCGCGCCGGATCCACTTACTGACACCCTCTTTTTTTAAGCTATTGAACTTTAGTCAAATTATACTACCCACAACTATGACAAAACAACCAAATTATATCTGTAAACTTAAGCGGTTTGCCTAGAGATATATTCTCTCGGGCATTACAAATCATACAAAAATACACCATTTAACGTGGCTTTGGGAGCAATACCCGGAAATTGGAATGCAAAACTGACAACTCTGGGTTTAACCAACTTTTCTTGCCTAATTTTACGTTCCAGCTTCTGCATCAGTCTCGGTATGAGAAATACATAAACCGCATTAGCCGGCGGCCACGTCTTATGCCAATAATTGCCGTATATAACCTTTATATGCCCCGCGTAACGCCTAGTTCTTAAGTAAGCAATGATGAAAAGTATGGGATTTAATTCATAGCCGACAGCATGCAGTCCGGCTTTGGCTGCTTCTATCAGTACCCGGCCGTCACCACAGCCAAGTTCCAGTATTGTATCGCCCGGTTTTAATCCAGACAGCTTAATGGCACTGGCTACCTGACGGTTTAGGGTCGGTAAATATGGAGCACCGAACAAAATAACGAAGCTAAACATCAATACCAGAACTACCAAAACCAAAAACAAGCCTTGCCACACTACAAGTCACCCGTATGCGCACTTATTTTATTAAGCCGATTTTTGGCCTGTTTAAGATACTCGTCCATGTCCTTTACAATAACTACACCACGTTCATAAAGACTGAGCGCGTCCTCGATGGAGGTTGCTTCGGACTGCAACTTGGCCATTATGCCATCTAGCTCTTGTGATAATGCCATATAATCAAGCGGTTTATTGTTTGCTGCCATGTCTTACTCCGATTACTTTTGCATCAAAACGATGCTTAGCGGTTTCTATGTCTACTATATCATCAGTCTTAAGGCCAGAACCGTCAGTCACTCGACCGTCAGACCTAACAATGGCGTAGCCCCGCTTGAGGGTCATGCCAGGACTAAGGGCCTTGAGCAACTCAGCAGATCCAAAAACGCGCTGAATTTCATGTTCCAATTTCAAATTAATAACTGTCGGCATCGATTGATTCATTAACTTGAGAGCAGAAAGAGCCTGACTGATACGCATATCTACCGCATGACGCATCTGCCCCAACAGCTTTTCGTTATTCAGCAATACTTCGTGTTTGTCGGGGACCAATATTTCCGCCGCGTTGCTTGGCGTCGAAGCCCGTCTGTCCGCAGCCAACTCTGCCAAACTTATATCCTTCTCATGCCCAATTGCCACTAAGGTTGGAACACGACTGGCTGCCACCGCTCTGGTAACCTGTTCGTTATTGAACGCGGCCAGATCTTCCGGACTGCCGCCTCCTCTTATGATGACTAAAACGTCCGGCGGTTCGGCCAAGGCTGAAAAATATTCGACCGCCCGAATCAGCTCTCCGGGCGCACCTTCGCCTTGCACCATGGAATCAAGCGCTACAATTTCAATACCGCCCCAGCGATCGTTGAGTATTTTCGTAAAATCACTAAAGGCAGCCGATTGCCATGCGGCTATTAGACCAATGCGCGCCGGCGGATAAGTTAGCGGTCGTTTCCTTTCGGGCGCGAATAATCCCTCAGCTGCCAGTTTTTGCTTCAGAAGATCGCTTAAACGCTTAATGGAACCTTCCCCCATCGGAGTAATATTGGTAACGTTAACACTAAAACCGTATGCCGGATGCAATCTAGGAACACCGCGCACTTTAAGCATCATGCCGTCTTCTAGCGGACCCGGCAAGATAAATTTACTCCCGAAAAACGATACTTTGGCATAGTCGTCTTTTAGATCAAAATACACCCAACGATCACGGTTAATGTGGAAATTCGCCAATTCGCCATAGATAATAACCGAGCTATAGGCATATTCCAGGGTCTGGTTTAAAACCGCAACGAATTCACCAACAGATAATTCAAGCTCTTCTCTCATGTTGAAGGATGATTGGCTTCCAAATCCCTACGTTTTACTATATGTTTCTGGTACAGATAATATCCAGGCGGTACTTGCAAAATCGTATTGACTACGCGGTACATGATTATAGCCGGCAAGCTAAAGGCCGCCGATACTCCGGCTGTTAGTAAAGTTGCCGTCATTAAGGCCTCATATATGCCAACGCCGCCGGGCAGAATTGAAAATGTACCGGCAAAGTTTGCTATACCATAAGCCAAAATTACGGCGCCGACGTTTAAGAACTTACCAAAAGCCACGAATACCACATATACCGCCAATATCTCGGTTACATTACACATCAGGGCGTAAAATAACGGGGCACGCATTTTTTGCCGATTGGTTTGAATCTGGCGAAAACTGGTATGGAAATCTTCAAATATCTGTCTGACTCGAGCTAGACTGATGGCTTCTGTTATCGACGGATGCAATCTACTGACTAAACGGTTAAACTGTCTGGTCAGAAATTCCATGAAAGCGTTGATACGTTCCCGCTTGCCAGCTATGAAGACGAACAGACCGGTACCAACTACCAACAAAGTCGACATCATCCCGGCCGCCAGCATGGTAAAGTTATTGACTCGGCCACCTAAAGCCAGGAAGAATAAACTGAGAATGATCAGGACTTCATAAGATAAGAAGGTCATGACTAATTTAATAATCTGGATCAAAGTCGCCTTGCCGCCGGTTATTTCATTACTTTTAATCATTAAGCCGAAATATGATAGGCCGGCAGCACCGCCGCTTGGAAATACATGATTAACAAAATTAAGCTCTAAAGCGGATTTATATAAATACTTGTAAGGTAGCTCGTTGCCAACTACTCGAAAAAGATGCTGGTATAGTTTGGCCTGAAAGTGATAGTTCAAAACCTCGATCGGCAACAACAGTACCAATGCCCAAGCATTAACTTTGGTTAGATTGTCCAGCGTCGTTGCCAAATCGTCTCTAATTAAATACAGCGTGAATAATAAGGCCAAAATAGTGACGATGTTAAGCAGTAGCTTCCAGCGAGCAAATATAAAAGCGAATATTGTACCCATGTTCAAGACTACATTATAGCCTATGTTATTCTTGCTGATTGTAAATCATTTTTTGAAAGATATTATTTTTGGAAAATAAATAAATGCTCGTGCATTATTAACAAAAAATTGCTTTCTTGCGATTTTTTAGCCCAAAAACCGGTCGCTTTACAGTTATATTGTTGTTTTATAATATCTTCCTTTAACTGAAAACCCGCTTTTAAAAAACGGTTCATAACCTTATAAGCCATAGGTTGGTACATTTTATTTCTACGGGTATCGCCAATCAAAATCGCACAATATTTATTTTTCTTGAGAACTCTGAATAGTTCATTAGCAACTTTTTCAATTTCGTCAGCAAACTTATCTATATCATGAATATTTGATAAGTCATCCACTAGTTTTCCATCGCTGTATTTAATGATATCGGCGTATGGTGGATGTGTAAGTATAAAATCTATGCTTTCATCATTAGCTTTACTTAAATTTCTAGCATCTCGTTTAACTATTTTTTGCCAAGATTTATTATCAACTTTAAAATCGAGTGAAATTTTTGTTCGCTTAAGAGCTTCGTCATTTACATCTGAACAGATTATATTACGGTTGAGGATTTTTGCTTCAATTGCCGTAGTGCCCCCTCCTATCATTGGATCGAGTAATATATCTCCTTCTTTTGAATAGCGAAGAATTAGATTTCGAACAACTTCCGGAGCCCAATTACCACGCCAGTCTGATTTATGTGTCGCCCAATTACCACGGCGCGGAAAAGCCCAAACTGTAGTGCATTCTAACGCAAATTCATCAGGATGAAGTTTTAAGGATGGTTTTTTATTGATTACTCCCATGATATATCGTTCAGCGCTCCAGATTCTAGCATACTAAGATTAAAGACATTTTCTATGTGATTATATGCTTCTTCGAGAGGACGTTTTGCCGTTATCCAGCCTATACCATCTGTAATCCATACAAGTTCAATATCCTGCTGTTTTAATTCATCGTATAAGCTACGAAATTCGCCGCACACAGCTTTGAGCTTTGACCCGCCACCATTATAGAAGTTGGTTTCAAATAATTTTATTTTATTGATTTTAGGATTATATACCGCAAAATCAAAACTTCTTTCTGTTTTGTCTACCTTAATTTGATGTCCCCATTTTGTTTTAATGACACTAGCACGAGCTTGCGGTAAAAAATCGAGCCCATTTTGGTTACAAAAATCAACAATAAACGCCCCTACTATCTCTTCCATTAGCTTGCCGCCTCGATTTTTACGACCGTTACTGTCAAGCCCAACTTCAACACCAATAACATAATCTACAAGATTTTTAATACCGTCCCTCTTAAATAGTTTCGTAAGTCCCGATTTTTCAATAAAATCGTAATATTTTTCAGCGGATTGATATTTTCCTGTAAAGTCGTAAAAGTCCGAATCTTTATTTATTTTATCGAAAACTTCAATACTACTTTCACGAACTGCCAATAAAACAGGAAGTGCTTTTATTATGTCGGGGTTATGCGCGTATAGTTTGTAAAATTCTTGCCTTAAATCATCCTTACCTAATAGATAGTTAAGTTTATTTAATAAAATTTCTAGTTCCGCACCATTTGAAAATACTTTATTCCAATTAACGAAATAGTCCCACGTTTTAATTGAACTTTTAAAAGTAGATATTAAATGATTATAATCTTTTATCATATTTTATAATTTATTATTAGTAATTCATTAATTTTACCCCTACTAGAGCTTTTTGAATTAATAGCACGACTGGCATTAATTTTGTTTATCATAACTCCTTCAATTCCGGAATATAGTGAATGAATAAAAGTTGTATCTGAGTTTGAAAGCATAACGTAACAACCGCCTCTGTTAAGTTCTATGAATAAGTTACGAAGCTCGATTTGTTCTTTCTCTAAAAACTTCTCGGCCGTATATGCTGTAAATGATGATGTTGGACTTATTGGATAGTATGGTGGGTCAAGATAAATAAAATCACCGGCTTTAGCAGATTTGATCGCCTCCCTATAATCCTGATTTGTTATGGTTATATTTTGTAGCACCGCTGATACACGACGCAAGTTATCTTCGTCACAAATTACAGGATTAATATATCTACCAAATGGTACATTAAACTCTCCTTTTTTGTTGACTCGGTAAAGCCCATTAAAACCCGTGCGATTTAAATAAATAAATCGCGACGCTATTTCTAAATCGGATAAATTATTAACATTTTGACTACGTATTTTAAGGTAGTAGGAATTATCATAAACATGTTTTTTCAGTAAGGTTATAAGTTCTTCAACATTATTTTTAATAACATTATAGGTAATTACAAGTTCTTTATTAATATCAGAAAGCACGGCCCTTTTTGGTAAGAGATCAAAAAATACAGCTCCTCCTCCCACAAAAGGTTCATAGTACATATTGGTTATCGGATCAAATTCTTCTGGGGGGTAAAGACCCAGATCTCTAAACTGCTTGAGTAGTTGTCGTTTGCCACCCGCCCATTTAACAAAGGGTTTTGGTCTAGGATAGATAAATTTTTTAGCATCTTCAATCTTGCCGTCTTGACCAATAGAATTTAAAATTTGACGTGCATAAATCAGATTAATGTCATATATATTTGCTATAGATGAAGCTGTAAGACTACTTGTCGGCATCGACACTCCGATCCTTTTATTCCATAAAATTATAGCACTTCTAATAAGCTTAAACCCATTCAAGCGATAATATTTACAAATAAATTTAGGTTTTTTAAATCAATTAATTCATTGATAAAAAATAAACCTTATTACTTTCACTCAACAACGTACATAATTTCGGCTTTCCTGCTAACATCTATATATAACCCTATGAAAACAGTCATTATTCTCGGTAGACAACCAGAACTCGGCTTGGCCGAACTTGAAAGCTTATACGGCGCCGATAATATTTTACCAATCGGACATCAGGCCGCCCTGGTAGATATTGACCCTTGTGTTTTTAACTTCGACCGCTTAGGGGGAGCTGTTAAGTTTTGTAAACTTTTAACTGAATTGGAATCCAACAACTGGACTGCAATCGAACAATTTTTAATCACATCGGCGCCGGAACAAAGCACCAAGATGCCAGCCGGCAAAATGACACTCGGTTTAAGTGTCTACGGTTTTAGCATGCAGCCGCGGCAGGTTCAAAGATCAGGATTGGCCATCAAGCAAGCCATCAAAGCAACTGGACGCAATGTCAGAGTCGCTCCCAATAACGATCTAGCCTTGAGCAGTGCGCAAGTTATACATAATAAATTAACTTCCTCCAACGGCTGGGAGCTGGTAATCATAAAAAACGGCCCAAAGACCATAATCGCGCAAACGATCAAAGTCCAAAATATTAGCGCCTACGCCAAACGTGACCAGGCCAGGCCGGCAAGAGACGCCCGCGTCGGTATGTTACCACCAAAGCTGGCCCAGATAATTATTAATCTTGCGGTCGGCCAACTACCCAATGACACTTTAGTGAACGTCTGCGAAGCGCCCGATCAGAATGACGCGCATGTAGCTCTCAAAGGCACACTGCTAGATCCTTTCTGTGGTAGTGGCGTCATTATCCAAGAAGCTATGATTATGGGTTATAACTGCATCGGGAGCGACATTAGCAATAGAATGGTTGACTACACCAGGCAGAATATCGACTGGTTAAGCGCTCAGACCAATACACCCATCAAACAGCAAGTTAATTTAAATTTAACGGTAGCTGATGCCACAAAATTCGACTGGCCACAAAAACCGGATTATGTAGCCAGCGAAATCTATTTGGGCAAACCCTTACAAAACCTGCCAAATCAAACTCTACTCAATCCCATAATTGAGGAGAGCAACCGCATCCTTGGAGAGTTTCTTACCAATATTTTCCGACAATTAGTTCCAAACGGTCGGTTGTGCCTAGCCGTTCCTTGCTGGCGGCAAACAAACGGCCAGTTTATTCATCTGCCGGTTATTGACTCTCTAGGTGTTATTGGCTATAATCGTGTGAGTTTTCAGCATTACGGAGTCAGCGACCTGATTTACTATAGATCAGATCAAGTCGTCGCCCGAGAGCTGCTTGTACTAACAAGAAAGTAGGATTTAGATATGTCACATGTTAAAGCCGGCGGTACAGCCAAAAACGTCCATGACTCTCCAGGCCAAAGACTGGGCGTTAAACTGTATGGTGGTCAAAAGGTAAAAGTCGGCGAAGTTATTGTTCGCCAAGTCGGCATGACAAAACGCGCCGGCGATGGCACTTTTTTAAGTCGTAACTACACTATTCATGCCGCCAAAGACGGCACAGTCCAGTTTCAAACTAGAAAAGTAAAATTATTTTCTGGAAAATCTGTCCGCCGTACCGAAGTCAGCGTCGTCTAATTACATACCCAAACGAATCGATTTATACCTTGTTACGGACTATTTGCTTAGTAGGGAGATATGCTGCCTATAAGAGGAGTACGGCCTTGCTCTGTGATTTTTTTACCATTTTGATTTACAGGATTAGACAAATTCCACGGCTCGCCGTTAGATTGAGAAAATACAACGCTTGCCTCAACAATATTACGGTCTGGGTTTGGGCTTTTGCTAGGCAATAATTGTGCATCTCTTTCGAGATATAACTGTACCTCAGGTCCACCGGGTCCACCTTTATCTAATATAGCCCCGATATATTTACCTACCTTAAGAGGATCGTATATATTAATGTCTTCACCGTTTTTCTGTATGGTCGCTGATACTTCACTTAAATAATGAACGGGTATATGTTGAGCAATATCTTTACTTATTGCTACTTCTTCTTGTTTTAAGTTTGTGCTGCTTGGCGATACTGCACTCTTTTGCGCTGGTTGTTGATTGTTGCTTTGACTTAATTCATGAGAGGCTATGCCACCACCAGCAACTCCTGCCGTAAATAAAGCTACACCAGAAAGAATATTTTTGGCATTTAAACGATTACCATTTTGAACTTCGTGATTTTTCATAGTTATTACATTAGCACATTATTACGATTTTGTCTACCGACATTACCATGCGTCCTAACTAAATGGGGTATGCTAAAATTGTCTAAGTTAATCTAAAACAAACATTGTGCGTAAACTAACAGACGAACGGGTCAAACAAAAACTAGCTGAAGGCCGTAACTACAAACGGCTGTACTGCGAGCTTAAAGATAAATATGACGACCTGAAACTGGAGAACAAACAGTTAAAACAAGAGTTGCGTGATCAGCGCGCATATTTTGAAGCCATCATAGAAACCCAAGCCGCCCAGATCAGCGAATTACAAACCATGGTCTACGGCAGAAAGAACCGCTTCCGCTCCGGTGGCAAGCGTCCGCCAAGCAATAAGCCAAGGGACAATGCTTCCTTTCGTCGTCCCAAGCCAAAAGAGAATGAAATCACTAACGAGGAACACCATCCCATTAATGCCTGTAACCACTGTGGTGGCCTACTAACTGACAAGGAGGAATGTCCCACTCCCCTTATACTGAACACCTAGTCTATTCTAGAAGCTGACTAATTGGTTTAATTGGATGTAGTAACCTGAAATGTCGAGGAAGGATTTTATATGGCAAAAGGTGTCATCACCCCAC
>JAJZOE010000013.1 GCA_021829145.1 bacterium
ACTATAATTGGCGGCATAATCTTTCTAATCTTAGTCATTCAGCTAAGTACATTTTTGGCTAATAAAAAGATTTTGAAGCTGCTCATTACCTTGGCTTTTATTGGACTTATATTAATAGACAATTACAGGATAGTAAACTTCAACCTAAGATACGATATGAGCTGGCGACCCACATTGATCCATAACACAAAAACCTATATAGAGCAGAGCAGGTATCTTTTTGTAAACAAATTAAATTTCCCCTCAAAACTAGATTATCAAATTCGCCAAAGCAACATCTTTCTAAACTGCGCTAACCAGTCATCCGGTCTGATAATACTTAGCGGGTTTATTAATAAACCTGTTTTGAATATAGATTCTGAAATCCCGTCAAATAATATAGTTGCAACTAATAAATATAGAGAAGAAGCGGCATTAAAGCTTTATAATAAGTTTCATACGAACACGCTTTCATTTACAACTTTTGCTGTTACTAGCGGCTTAGACGTTGAATATCCATCTTGCCTGAATAGCTTATCAATGTATAAAGCTAAGATAATTACAACATATCCACTTAACTCTTTCTTAGGCTATGATGCAGAAAAGCCCATTGTTATTAGCGGAACTATTAACCTAAAAGAATACGTTTCGCAATAGGTGCTTAAACTAGGCTAAGTAGGTAACTACCGTAGCCGGATTTCTTTAAGGGTTGCGCTAATTCAACTAACTCTTGCATATTAATAAAGCCTTCTCGCCATGCAATTTCCTCTATGCAGCCAATCTTAAGCCCTGTTCGTTTCTCTACCACTCTAATGTATTCACTGGCATCATTCATGCTTTCAAATGTACCGGTGTCTAACCAGGCGCTGCCTCTGTCCATTGGGCTGACTCTTAGTTTGCCGCGCTTGAGATATTCTTCATTAACGGTTGTTATTTCCAGTTCGCCCCGATCACTTGGAGCAATGCTTTTAGCAATAGAAACTACATCGTTATCGTAGAAATATAAGCCTACTACAGCATAGTTGGATTTAGGGTTTGCTGGCTTCTCTTCAATAGAAAGGGCGTTCATATTGTCATCAAACTCAACAACTCCATATCGTTCAGGATCAGATACCTGATAAGCGAACACTATTCCGCCGTCCGGATCAGTACACCCTTTAAGGCTGCGACCAAATTCTGCACCATAGAAAATGTTATCCCCTAGAATAAGGGCGACCTTATCCTGTCCAATAAATTCCTCGCCAATAATAAAGGCTTGGGCCAAGCCTTCTGGGTTAGGCTGTGCTGCGTAAGTCAAGCTAATCCCTAAGTTAGATCCGTCTCCGAGCAAGCGCTTGAACTGTTCCTGATCTTCAGGGGTAGTGATGATTAAGATATCTCTAATGCCAGCTAGCATTAAGGTACTTAATGGGTAGTAGATCATCGGTTTGTCATAAATAGGCATTAGCTGTTTTGAGATGCCTTTAGTAATGGGATATAGACGCGTCCCTGAGCCGCCAGCAAGAATAATTCCCTTCATTGTCGCTTGTATTTTACCAAAAAAGGGCTAACATTTATATAATTCATAAGATATCGACAAGATTATGTATCCCAACACGGCAAAAGAAAAATGGTTTAGCGAGGAACAATACGCCGAGATATTGGATAATCTGGTTATTGTTTGCGTGGACACATTGGTTAAGGACAGAAGCGGCAAGATTTTATTAGGAAAGAGACAAAAATTTCCTATTAAAGATTGGTGGATATTTGGCGGAAGGATGTTTGCTCATGAAAACTATTCAGCCGCCTCTAAACGAGGACTTACTAGAGAACTGGGTTTCATACCGCATAACGAACCTTCGATGATCGGCTATTATGATTTAGTTTGGGAGATTAGAGAGGAGCCGCCACAAAAGAACGGATGCCATGTGGTACTCGCCGCAATGGAATATATACTAAGCCCGGAAGATCAACTGAGTATTAACGTAAATAACGAGCACTCATACCTCGGCTGGTTTAGTAGGGGTGAGCTTGAATCCATGAGTCTTCATCCAACTCTTGTCAAGATAATAAACGATAGCTGGGCCCTACATTTAACGCAAGAAGAAGTTTTTCCACACTCACCAAAACCATCAAGATATCGTCTGCCGTTCAAAAAGAGCTTGGCTTAGTTTTTATTTGCCAGCTCTTTGTTAAGGTATTCGCCCAAGTCGATCTCCCAATCAGTGGGAGTAAAGCCAATGGAGCATATTTTGGTTAGGTCCAGACTGCTGTTAAGTGGTCTTTGGGCTACATTCGTTTTACCCACATAATATTCTTCGGTCGAGATATCTGTCACGGTGTTATTAAGTTTGACTAGGTCGTACATAGTTCTAGTAATATCTGCCCAAGACGCCGGCTTTCCTGAATTAGAGAGATTGTAAGTACCTGGCTCTGCATTACAACTTAATAAATGATCGATTGCTCTAACTAGCTCTGAAGTGAAAGTAAGTCTGCCAATTTGGTCGGAGACGACTTTTGGGTTAATACCTTTCTTGGCAAGCTCCAGCATGGTCCGAACAAAGTTTTTGCCCTCTCCTATTACCCAGCTGGTCCTTAGAACATAGTGATTTGACAATAGTGATACGGCAATGTCGCCTGCCGCCTTAGTTTGACCATAGACGTTTAAGGGGCTGAATGGTTCGTCTTCCTGATGATTGTCCTTACTGCCATCAAATACGTAGTCAGTAGATATGTGGATCAGTTTAATGTCGCGTGCCATTGCGGCTTTGGTTAGGTTGGCCACTCCAACGGCATTTACTTGCCAGGCAGCAATTCTGCCTTCGGCTGTTTCTGCTCCGTCAACGTTGGTGTAGGCTGCGGCATTAATGATTACGTCCACGTCTTTCCAGGGGAAGCTCTTAACTTGTTCTTGGCTGGTAATATCCAGCTGGTCACTATTTAGGGCTATAGCCTTTGGGTATTTTAATGCCAGGGCTCTACCCAGTTGGCCGTTGGCACCGGTAATAAGGATTCGTGTGTCCATAACTAAAACTCCATAGGAGATATGTCTTTAAGCAGGGGGTTGTTTAGGTCTCTTTCCGATACGATCGATTGTTCTTTAGCTATTGGCCAGTTAATACCTATCTCTGGGTCAAATACATTAGCGGCCGCATACTTCTTGTCGGGGGCCCAGAAATCGTTTACCAGGTAGGTGTAAGTGACATTATCTTCAAGCGCCTGATAGCCGTTAGCTACGCCTCTTGGAACAAACACCGCTTTACCGGGGTTAACCTCTATGCTAAATGTCTGCCCGAAGCTAGCTCCTTTGCGCAGGTCTACCCAGGCACAGAAAACGCTGCCGTTAGCAACAGATATGTATTTCTCCCAGGGCTCGGCATGCAGGCCGCGGATTACGCCTTTCTCACTATTAAAAGAGAAGTTATTTTGAACTGTTTCAAAGTGGGGAAGTCCTAGTGCTTCCATCTTCTGCTGCTGGTAGTTTTCTTTAAACCAACCACGGCTGTCTCCGTTTACTACTAAGTCGATTACAAACAGGCCGGGTATAGGCGACTCTGTGACTTTTAATTCTTGGTAGAGGGAAGGATCAAAACTCATCGGCCTAACTCCTTATATTTATCTTCAGTTGCTTGCTTTTGAGGCTTCCACCAAGCTTCGTTTTGCTTATACCATTCAATCGTGTCGGCCAGGCCTTGTCTAAAGTCGGTATATTTAGGCTGCCAGCTCAGCTCTTTAGTTAACTTGCTGGCATCGATAGCGTATCTTAAGTCATGGCCCGGACGGTCGTTAACCAGTTCATAGTCATTCTTGTCTTTACCCATCAGCTCTAGAATAAGCTCCACCACTTCTTTATTATTCTTCTCGCCGTCGGCTCCGATTTATTAGTCAGAGCGTGGGTC
>JAJZOE010000044.1 GCA_021829145.1 bacterium
ATAGAGCTGATTATCGGTAATTTTTCAGTGTATAATTAACATAAATGGCCAAAAAGAAAAAATCAAAAAATAAGAAGACAACCAAGCCTGAACCAAAAAAAGAAAGTACTGGCTTTGGGCTTTATGCAGCTGCAGTACTTTTACTTTTATTGGCGGTGTTGTTATTTATCGGGGGTTTTAATACTGGCGGCAAGCTGCCTGTAGCATTGTTTCACGGTTTTTATTGGCTTTTTGGCTGGGCCGCATATGTCGTACCTTTTGGTCTAATAGCTGCAAGTATGCTGATATTTATGACTGAAGGCCATAAAGTTCCTAAAGACAAGATGGCCAGCCTTATTATCTCCATATTTAGTTTTAGCGGTCTGGCCTATGTTCTTTTTGCCAATAAGGGCTCATTAGGTAACTGGACAGGCGGTCACGGAGGCAATGCGGGCAGTCTTATAGGTGGGGCAATATTATCGGCACTGGATAAAATTCCGGCTGTACTTGTTTTCCTAATTATTGTTATCTTAGCTGCTTGCTATACCTTAGGTATTACAGCAAAAGACTTACTGAGAAAACTTAAACGTAAAGGTAAAGTCGATGCAGGAGATACCGACCTTGATGAGCTTAAGAATAAGGTGGCTGAGGATACCGGGTTTAAGATTAACGAGGGTGTACCAATAGAGCGTAGCTCAGTACCCGAAGAATTTCCAGTTGAGCCAATTAAACACACTTCTCTTAAGAACACAGCGCAAAAGTTAAACAAAAACGAAAATCATGAAGCACTGACTTTGGCCAGTGATCCGGACTGGAAGTTTCCTTCTCTTTCTCTGCTTAATCAGAAGCAGGAAAGAGCTAATCCGGGAGATGTAGCTGAGAATGCCAAAATAATTCATGATACGCTTGCTAACTTTAATATTGAAGTCAAGGTTGAAGATGTAAACGTCGGGCCAAGAGTGACCCAGTACGAGCTTAGACCTCCATCGTCTACCAAGCTAACTAAAATAACGGCATTGGAGAGCAACTTGGCGCTGGATTTGGCAGCTCAGTCTATCAGGATAGAGGCGCCTATACCCGGCAAGCGGGCAGTTGGTATCGAAGTTCCAAACGTTCGGGCTGCCATAGTGCGCATCAGTTCAATTTTGGGTAGCTCGGAGTGGGCAGGGCTGGAGAGTAATTTAGGTTTTGTTATTGGTAAAGATATTGCAGGAAAAGCCGTAGTGGCTGATTTAGGCAGGATGCCTCACTTACTTATTGCTGGACAGACCGGTGCTGGTAAGTCAGTAATGATAAATACTCTACTCAACAGCTTGCTGTACCGTAATTCACCGTCCGACCTAAAGCTGATACTGGTAGACCCTAAGCAGGTAGAGTTGTCGCTGTATAAAGATATCCCACACTTGTTAACTCCGGTAATTAATGATCCGGAAAAGTGTATCAGTGCTCTTAAGTGGGCAGTCGCTGAAATGGAACGTCGGCTTAGAACTATGGCTGAGGTCGGCAAACGAGATATCGGACAGTATAACGAGCTTAAAAAAGAAGCTGGCATGCCTTACATAGTGATAGTTATAGATGAGCTGGCTGATTTAATGATGATGGCAGCAAGAGATGTTGAAGCTCTTATTGTCCGCTTAGCGCAGAAATCCAGAGCAGCTGGTATACACTTGGTCATTGCTACCCAGAGACCGTCGGTAGACGTAATTACCGGTTTAATAAAAGCCAATGTTCCGGCCAGGATTGCCTTTACCGTGGCCAGTCAAGTAGATAGTCGGACGATTATTGACCAAGTCGGGGCAGAGAAATTGTTGGGTCGGGGGGACATGCTACTACTAACATCAGATATGCCTAAACCAAAACGTGTCCAAGCAGCCTTGATCGAGGAAGAAGAAACCACAAAAGTAATGGATTTTATCCGAATGCAACGGCCTCCTCAGTATGATGACGAAGTAGTAAGCCAACCGGTCCAGTTAAATGGTAAGGGCGGTGTTGTTGCCGAGATAGGCAGTGATCATGATGATGATATGTGGCGAGATGCGGTACATGTAGTTTTGGAGAACCGTAAAGCATCTACTAGCTTATTACAGCGTCGCTTAAGAATCGGATATGGCCGAGCTGCTCGCCTGATTGAAACTATGGAAGAGCAGGGGATTGTTGGTCCGGCTGACGGATCTAGGCCGCGCGATGTACTGGTAAGTTCGATGGATGAAGTGTTTGGTGTGGAAGCTGATGATAGTGAAGAGTTTGTCGATCAGGAACCAATAGTACCGTAATCTGTAGCAAGTTGTTGACTAACAGAGGTAAAAAAGGTATAGTTTTGTTACAAATATAACTTCAGCCTGTGGCACTTTAGGCACATGGGCTGTCCTCTGATAACTTAGAGGTAACCGAAGGAAGGAATCAATAATGACGCAGTATGAAATTGCTGTGCTATACCATCCGAGCCTTGAAGTCGACCTGAGTAAGGGCGAAGATAGGGTGATTAAAATCTTTACCGATAATGGAGGTAAAGTTATCGCTACCGATAATTGGGGTAAGCGTAAACTTGCTTACAATATCAAGAAGAATGAACACGCTATTTATGTATTCTACAAGGTAGAGATGCCCAGTGAGAATGTTGCCAAAGTCGAATCAACGCTTAATATTACCGACGAAGTGATCAGATTCTTGATTACTAAACCGGATCTTAAGGCTCTGGCTAAGGCAGAAGCAGCCAGAGCGGTTATAGCAGAGCAAGCAGCAAAACGCGGAGAAGATGACAGCGAAGAAGAAAAAGAGGATGAAGATTAAATAAACCTTAAGCTTTGCTTGACGATTGTGATTAGTGGAGCTAGGGTAGATATACAAATTAAAGACATAGGTCTTATAAGGAGGATGTTTCAATGGCACGTAGTCTTAACCAAGTAACATTAATGGGTAATCTTACCCGTGATCCAGAATTAAGGCAAACGCCTAACGGCCAGAGTGTCTGCAGCTTTAGTTTGGCATTAAACCGTAGTTACAGGGATGCTAATGGTGAATGGCAGGAAGTTACTGATTATGTGGACATTGTAGCCTGGGGCCCGCTAGGAGAAAGAGTCAGCCAATATCTGAATAAGGGCAGACGTTGCCTGGTACAGGGTAGGCTACAAAGTCGTAGCTGGGAACAGGACGGCCAAAAGAGAAACAAGGTGGAAGTTCTAGCAAACGATGTTACTTTTCTCGACGGTCGTACCGATAACAACGGTCAAACCGAGGAAACTGATGAAAAACCACAACCGAGCAAGAAAGCTAATAAGGACGTAGTAATTGAGGATGTCAGCGACGAACCAATAAACCTAGATGACATTCCATTTTAATTTTTTAAGGAGAAAATAATGGCTAAGATATTTAAACACCGAACAGATGTACCTTATTTCGATTATAAGGATTTTAAGACTTTGCAAAGATACGTTAATATCTACGGGCAGATTGAAAGTAGAAAAAAGACTGGATTAAACGAAGCGCAACAGCGACGTCTAGCCACGGCGATAAAAAGAGCTAGGCACATAGCGCTACTGCCATTTATAGCAAATAACTAAATACTAATTAAGTTAAAACTATTATGTTAAACATTACCGATCTAAAAAAGGGTACTTTGTTTGTGTTAGACAATGAACCTTACAAAGTTGTGGATTACAGCCAAAAAGTTATGGGTCGAGGCGGCTCAATAGTTAATGTTCGTATTAAGTCATTAATATCCGGCAAAGTTCTGGAGCGTACATTTAAAGGTAACGAACAACTAGAGAGCGCTGACATAACCAATCAACAAGT
>JAJZOE010000023.1 GCA_021829145.1 bacterium
TACGCTCACAGTAACCATCCTATGAAGACCCTAGTTCGGTCAATCAAAACTATAACTACCAGGAGAGTGGAGGTGGGCCAAATAATCTAGCACCTAATAATCTATCTACTGACGGCTCTCTTTACTACGTACCATTTAGTGGTGCCCAACAACTACTACAAGATTATGGCACGGTTGGCCCTAATACCAATGAAACCTATGGACCACCACTACCCCCTATTAATGCAGGCGATGCTTTCTGTGCTATTTTAACCTTAAGCCCAACCTCCGGCTATGTAGGCCCAGGCGGTAGCTACCTCGGCCCTGACCCTACGGGTAAGTCATCTAATGCCTGTGCAACTGTCCATAATGAACCCTACGTCCAATTCTTCGGCAATGATATCATAGGCGACAGTGCCTTTAATACCTCTAGCACAACAACCTGTAGTGGTGCTAATAACTCGTCTGGAATCTATACTTTCTCTCAAGCCTCATCTAGCTCTAATGGTACTGCCAAAGGCTCATACTCTCAATTTGGCGCTGAAGCTTTGGGAGACATCTTAGGCTTTGGTACGGCTGGTCTACGTAGCACCAGCCCCACTGGTCCACTCGGACTGAGTTTCTCTAACACCAGTAATACTAGCGGTAATGGCCCAGACACCGCTAGCCTAGGTGGGCAAGTAGGTTTTAGTCAGTGCGCTTCGACCCCGACCTATAACAATGATGAACTACCCGGTGCTCAAACCTACACTACTAATATGGCTATCAATAATACCAGCCCCCAAGACTATAATCTATCTCCCCCAAGTGGTGGCAATACGGCTACCATTAATACCTCACCTTTAACCATAGACCCAGGCGTTAAAGCTGCTATCTTTGTCAACGGCAATGCGTATATAGGGGCTAACATAACTTATGCTGGAGCTAACTCCGGCTGGAGCTTTAATCAAATTCCTTCACTTTGGATCATAGCTACTGGCAATATCTACATAGCTCCTAATGTTACCCAACTAGATGGTGTCTATGTTGCTCAACCTAATTCTAGCTCAGCTACTGGTACCAGTGGCTTAATCTACACCTGTGCTAACTCATCCGGCCCTTTCCCACTCAGCTATCTCTATGGTAATAGCACTACTAACCCTAGCTCTGGCTGTGACCAACAGCTAACGATTAATGGAGCCTTCATTGATCAAGCCAGTATCCTCCAAAGAAGCTACAGCTCAGTTAGATATAGTAATCCAGGGGAGAATCCCCAAACTACACCTACCCATAGCTGTGGCACCCCCAACCAAGACGTTAACCCGAATCAACTATCAGAACCGACCTGTGCAGCTGAAGTGTTTAACTTCTCCCCAGAGGTCTACCTATCCCAACCAGCCCTGAAACCCCTGAGCGGCATCTATGAATATATTACTAGTTTATCGCCGACGTTGTGATAGAATTAAGTAGTAAGTAATTTAAAACATCAAAACAATATGGGTGGAATAAGTCATATCTTTAAAAATACAGTTAACTCGTCAGATCAAATTGCTAATGGTATAATCGGAGCTATATCATGAGTTCTTTATTTGGTGGGATATCAGAATTCTTTGGACTGGATATAGGTACTACTTCTGTCCGGCTAGTTCAACTTAAGGGTGGGGGCAGTTCTAAGAGTCTAGTTAAGTATGCCTATGTTCCAGTAGAACCAAAAATTGCCCTTAGCGATTCAAAAGCTGATGAGCAACAACTGGCTCAAATAATTTCTCAACTAGTTAAACAAGCTAAAATGAATACTAATAATGTTGCCGTTGGTTTGCCTTCAAACAAGGTTTTTTCTACTGTTGCTGACATTGATCGTCTTAATGGGCGTGATCTAGCTAAAGCCATACCGTTTCAGGCTGATGCACTTATACCTACACCTCTCAATGAATCAAAAGTTGACTGGGCTTTAATAGGGGATTCTCCTACTGATCAGACCAAGCAAGAAGTCCTCATTACTAGTGTGCCCAATAAATTTGTTGAAGATAGATTAGATATGCTAGAGTCGGTTGGTTTAAATGTTATTGCCTTTGAACCGGATAATTTATCCCTAGCACGAGCAGTAACAGGCGATGAAGTAGTACCCGAGCTAATTGTAGATATAGGGCATAAAAGTACCGATATAGTGATAGTCATGAATACGGTACCGCATTTAATGAGAAATGTACCAACTGGCACAGAAACTATTATTAAAGCAGCATCACAAAACCTTAATATAGATGAAAAACAAGCCGAACAATTTGTGTTTAAATTTGGTATGAGCCAAGATAAATTGGAAGGTCAAGTTGCTAAATCAATTTCGGCTACAGTCGATAATCTAGTTGGTGAAATTGAAAAATCAATAACCTTTTTTGGCACTAGATATAATGGGACGAAAATTGAAACAATCATTGTTACGGGAGGTGCCTCAACTTTACCAGAATTTCCTCTTTACCTTGCTAATAAGTTTGGTATTAATGTATCTATTGGCAACGCCTGGCGCAATGTGAGTTTTTCACAAGACAGACAAAATGAACTCCTGAGTGTATCTTATCAGTTTGGTGTAGCAGCCGGCTTAGCGGAGAGAAACGTATGATTCAGCTCAACCTCTTACCCGACGTTAAACTGGAATATATTAAAGCCCAAAAAATGCGCAGTCTGGTTACTGGTATAGCGGTAGTAATCTCCGTTGCATCTATAGTAATTTTGGCATTGATGTTTGTCTATGATTTGCATCAAAGAAGTAGTATTAATAATAATAAAACGGTTATAGCTTCACTGACCAGTGAAATACAGAATAAGCCTCATATTAACACTATTTTGACTGTACAGAATCAACTAAAGAGCTTGGGTAGCTTATATGCTGCTCGTCCAGCAGCATACAGGCTATTCACTAATTATTTGAGCGAGCTTACACCCGAGGCGGTATCACTTAATAATCTAAATATTGACTTTACCGCTAATACAGCAACCTTAACTGGTACGGCTGATACTTTAAATACGGTTAATCAATATATCGATACCTTAAAAATTACCAGCTATAACGTTAACGGTTCGACTGTGTCATCACCGGCCTTTTCTAACGTTGTACTTAGTAGTTTTGGAATTAGTCAGCAACAAACCAACGGTCAAAATGCTAGCTTTACAATTAACTTAGATTTTTCACCTGATTTATTCAATAGTACCGAGAAGATTAAGCTAAATATACCCAATATTGTAGTTACTCACTTCCAGCAATCCGATACCGGTAGTTTATTTAAGGCTGCTCCAACACCAACACCATCGGGGGGTCAATAATATGGCTAAAAATGAAATTATAACTAAAAGATTGGCCATATCTAAAGCTAATGCGCAGATGGTGGCCATTATTGGAGTAGCAGCCTTTGTAACCGTATTTTGTTTAATTGCCGCCAAGTCGGTATTAAGTCAGAATGAATATCAGTCAAGAGTTATTAGTGCTCAGGATAAAGCTAAAGTTCAGCTCGAAGCTAATCTTAGTACCTATAAAAGCCTTAGCGATCAATACAATCAATTTGTTGCTGATCCAACCAACATCCTAGGAGGCCAAAGCAGCAGCACAGCTAATAATGGGGGCTCTAATTCAAAACTTATTCTTGATGCTTTGCCACCTGTTTATGATTTTCCAGCCCTAGCTTCTTCTATAGCTGGCATACTTAAGCAGCAAGGTGTTGACGTAACCGGCATTAGTGGTACGGATGAACAATTAACCGAGCAAGCTAATACTTCTAGTCCTAACCCAGCACCAGTTAGTATGCCTTTTAGTTTTACAGTTCAGAACCTTAATTATCAAGGGATAGGTAATTTACTGGACACGCTGCAAAAATCGATCAGGCCTATCGCCATAGATAGCCTAACTGTTAATGGTGGTGGCAATTCTATCACCTTGTCTGTACAAGCTCATACCTATTTTCAACCAGCTAAAAGCTTAGGCATAACGGAGCAAGAAGTAAAATGAAACAAAAAGACATAGCCCTAATTGTAGTAATTATATTTGTGAGTATAATTTTGTCATTATTCATATCTAAAGCAATTTTTGCCAAACCAAGCTCCAGACAACAAGCCGTCGAAGTGGTTCAACCACTTACGGCTAGTTTTCCAACTAAAACTAATAACCAGTATTTCCAGGGAGGCTTTGATCCAACACAGCTTATCCAGATTGCACCAAATAACAACTCTAACCCTTTTAACTCTACTTCGGGCAATTAGGTGGCTAAATTTGGAAGAAGTAATTAGATTAAGGATTAAAATCAAACAAACATGAGTGTTTTGATGGCCGCTACAGAACAGCAAGTTACGGACGTTTTGGTGCGTAGTGGAGTGATTACGCAAGACAAGTTAGACCATGCCAAAATTGAAGCTGCAAAACAAAATCAAGCGTTACTAAGCTATCTTGTTCAACAAAATTATATTACAGACGAACAGCTGACTAAAGCTAATGCGACGGTTGCTAAAATACCCTACGTTAATCTTACATCTGCAAAAATTGACCCAAACGTCTTAAAATTATTACCACCAGAAATTGCTAAAAGGTACATGGCAGTACCGCTTGGCGAGATGCAGCATAAATTAGTGGTGGCAATGCTGGATGCAAATAATATTCAAGCCGTAGACTTTCTGAGTAATCGTACCGGCAGGGCCTTAAAAGTTTACGCTGCCAGCGAAAATAGTATTAAACAAGTTCTAAAACAATACGAAGCTCGATTAGATACGTCAGCTGGTGATATTTTTAGTGGTGAACTTGGACAACAAACCGATCAAATTAATGATCAAACAGATACTAAAAACTCTAAAGACCAAAAAAACAACAAGGCTATTAAAACGCTTGTTGAAGATTCACCGATCAGTAAGGCTTTATCAGCTATTTTAGAATTTGCTGCCAAAAACAGGGCTAGCGATATACATATTGAACCAACCGAAAAGGATCTAAGGGTAAGAGTTCGTATTGATGGTGTCTTAAGAGAGATAATGCGTCTACCAAAAGAAACCGAGCCATCCTTCATCTCTCGTATTAAAATTATTTCTAATTTAAAAATTGATGAGCACCGAGTGCCTCAAGATGGTCAATATACTTTTGCCTACGACGATAAAGAAATAGATCTTCGTATTGCCATTGCTCCAATTGTTTGGGGAGAACAGGTGGTAATTCGTTTACTCGATAAAACCGGAACATCTCTAAAGCTGGAAGATATGGGCTATACTGGCCGATCTTTGCGCGTTATAAGAGAAGGGCTAAAAAAACCTAACGGTATGATTCTGACTAGTGGTCCAACCGGCTCGGGCAAATCAACCTCACTATATGCCTTACTCCAGGAGATTAAAGACGTGGCTATCAATATAGTTACACTCGAGGACCCAGTTGAATATAAGATGGAGGGGATTAATCAGATTCAAGTTAACCCTGAAGTTGGTTTGACTTTCGCGTCAGGCTTAAGAAGTATTCTTCGGCAAGACCCTGATGTCATCATGGTTGGTGAGATCAGAGATAAAGAAACAGCCCAATTAGCGGTTCAGGCAGCCTTAACCGGGCACTTAGTTTTTAGTACATTGCATACTAACTCAGCCGCCGGTATTCTGCCACGCCTACTAGATATGGGCGTTGAACCTTTTCTGATAGCTAGCACGGTCAACACTGTTATTGGCCAGAGATTAATTAGACGTATAGCCGATAACGGCAAACAGACTTATACATCTAACGAGGTTGAAACGGAAGCGATTAAACAGGCTTTAATTGATTTATTACCTAAAACCGAAGCTGAAAAGGCTGCCAAAGAAGCTGATCTTGGCTATAAAGACTTGCCCTTACTTACCCAAACCGCTTATACTTTAGCCAAGGGAACTGATAGTTCCGACACCCCCGGTGGCTACAGGGGAAGAATGGGCTTATATGAGGTCTTTACGGTTAGCGAAGCCATACAAGAGTTGATTATGAAAAGAGCAACAAGTACCGATATTGAAAAAACAGCCATTAGAGAAGGCATGATCAACATGCGTCAAGATGGCTATCTTAAGGCTTTAAATAAAATGACTACTTTAGGTGAAGTTAACAGAGTGGCTGCAGCCGATAATACTACCACTCAAGAGGAGTCAGAATGAACGGTAACGGACCCAGAATTGAAATTTTACTTGACGAAGTTATTAAACGTAAGGCTTCTGATTTACATTTACAGGTCGGTTTACCACCAATGCTTAGGGTTGATGGCTCACTTATAGCTGTAGCCGGCGCCGATCCTCTAACCGAAGAAACTGTTGAGACACTAGTCTTTGCCATATTAGACGAAGACCAAAAACAAGTGCTCTTAAAAGATAAGGAATTTGATTTTAGTTTTTCTTACGGAGAATTAGGTAGATTTAGGGTCAATGCCTTCCATGAAAGAGGCAATATTGCCGCAGCTTTAAGGCTAATCCCAAATGAAATATTAACTACCGACCAACTCGGCTTACCGGCTGTTATGGATAAGTTCTCAGATTATCCAAGAGGATTAGTTTTAGTAACCGGGCCAACAGGATCAGGTAAATCTACAACCTTAGCTTCAATTATTCATAAGATTAATGCCGAAAAAGCGGTACACATATTAACGATAGAGGATCCTATTGAATTTACTCATAAATCACAAAAATCGGTGATAGCTCAAAGAGAAGTTCACTACGATACCTATTCGTTCAGTGCGGCTCTTAGGAGTGCACTAAGGGAAGATCCTGACGTAGTACTAATTGGTGAAATGCGTGATCTAGAAACCATTGCTAGTGCCATTACCATTGCAGAAACAGGGCATCTTGTGTTTGCCACCTTGCATACCAATAGTGCCTCTCAAAGTATTGATCGTATGATTGATGTTTTTCCGCCCCACCAACAACCGCAAATCAGGGCTCAATTGTCTAATATTTTGATGGCTATCGTATCACAAAGACTAGTACCGGCAATTGGTGGAGGCAGAATAGTAGCAGCTGAAATTTTGATAGCCACACCAGCTGTTAGAAATATTATTCGAGAGGGTAAATCACATCAGCTAGAAGCGGTTATTCAAACCGGTGCAGAATTTGGTATGCAGGGGATGGACAGAACACTGGCCAATCTGGTTCATGCTGGAACGATAACCTATGAAGAAGCTCGTAATTTCGCAGTTGATCTTGATGAACTAGATCGGTTGATGAGGAGCTAGTATGTTAACTTTTAACTACGAAGCAACTAATAGTAAAACTGGGCAGAAAGTTAAGGCAAAGGTTCAGGCCGATAATGAACAAGGGGCGGCCAAATTAATTAAGGAACAGGGACTAACACCTCTAAGTATAAAAGTTGAAAAAGCCGGCTCATCTAGCCGTTTCACCAGGATTAAAGCTAAAGACAGAGTTTTATTTAGTCGCCAATTATCGACTCTGATTAACGCTGGTTTACCACTGGTTCAAAGTCTTAGGCAAACCGCTAATCAAACCCAAAATAAACCACTTAAAAATATTATTAATCAGGTAATAAATGACGTTGAAGCTGGTTCATCTTTTAGCTCTTCTCTAGCTAAATACCCAGATGTTTTTAACCGAGTCTACATTAGCCTAGTAGAGGCTGGAGAGGCTTCAGGTACATTAGATGCAAGCTTAGATAGGCTAGCTACCCAACAGGAAAAAGATGCCGACATTATAAGCAAGGTTAGAGGAGCGCTAGCTTATCCAGTTATAGTGCTACTAGTAATGGCCGCAGTTGTCGGTTTTATGGTGGTTAAAGTCTTACCGACTGTTCAGAATGTCTACAAGGGCCTTAACGGTGTTTCCTTACCAATACTAACCAGAGTTCTTTTAGCCTTTTCGCACTTTGTCACTCATTATTGGTTTATTGTCTTATTAATAATTGTCGGCCTAATATTTTTTTATTCTAGGTGGTCTAAAACAACTGGTGGCCGATCGATTATCGATAAGGGCAAAATGAAAGCCGGGCCTATAGGCAGACTATATATGAAGATGTATATGGCTAGATTTTCTAGAACTGCTAACACGCTAGTAGGTAGTGGCGTTCCTCTGATACAAGTTTTGGAAATATCGGCTGACGCTGTAGACAATGTTCATATAGCTAGTTCTTTGCGTAAAGCCATTGAAAAGATTAAGGGAGGTAAAGCACTTTCCGAGTCTATCCGAGATGATCCTAACTTTCTTGAGCTAGTACCCAGCATGATAAAGATCGGTGAAGATTCAGGCGCGATGGAGACCATGTTAGATAAAACAGCTGATTATTACGAAAAAGAGGTAGATAACGAGATTAAGGCTATTAGTACGATTATTGAGCCTTTTTTGATGATTGTTATGGGGATCATTGCTCTTATTATTGTGGCAGCTATTTTACTGCCAATTTATGGTCTAGTTAACCAATCCGGCTTTACTAATAGCGTATAAAACTGTGGATAAGTTAATATGCTTGTTGCTTTTAATTTAAATATTATCTATTATCTTATCATAAGCATTAATAATAAGCAGCAAAGGGGGCATTTGCACTATGCTTAACAAAATAAAAAAATCTAATAGCGAAGGTTTTACCATAATTGAAGTGATGATTGTTCTAGCTGTTGCCGCTTTAATTCTACTTATAGTTTTACTAGCCGTACCAGCACTAGAAAGAAACGCACGTAATACCGCTCTAAAGAATGATGCCAGCACAGTAGCTGGAGGTATAACAACCTGGGAATCGGATAACAATGGATCAACTCCTTCAGCTGTTTTTGGAAACGGTAGTAGTGATACTGCGCCTTCTACTATACCTGGTGTAGCTACATACAATGCGGGACCTACTGTTTTGATATGTGGAACTGCTGGGGCAAATTGTGAAAATGTTCAGGTTCAGACTACTACTAATGTTGGCTATGAAACTAGCACAACATCAGCACCGTTAGGTGCTCCAACATTTACATCCGGTAACCCATCGGGTAATCAAATAAGTACTGGAGATATTCTAGCTATATTTGGAGCTGCATGCCCGAATACGGGAACTGCTGCATCAAGCCGTACCACGGCCGTATATTATGCGGAAGAAACCAGCGGCACTTCGATTATTCAGTGTCTTCAAGTTTAAAACTCTTTAGGAACAAGTTAATTAATTTCAGTGAACCGACAAGAAGATATATCATAATCATATGGTTATAATATATCTTCTTGTAGCAGGTGTTTGTTTAGGCAGTTTCATTAATGCTCTAGTATGGCGTGTGCATGAGCAAGAAAAGAGAAAGTCAAAAAAGTATACAAAGGCAGACTTAGCTAGATTATCTATACTAAAGGGTAGGTCAATGTGCCCTAACTGTAGTCATAAACTTGCTCTTAAAGATTTAATTCCGGTTTTAAGCTGGCTAAGCCTAAAAGGAAAATGTAGGTATTGTCATAAAGCCATATCACTACAGTATCCGCTGGTAGAGCTAATAACGACTTTGGTCTTTATTGTTTCTTATATCTTTTGGCCGATACCTATTAAGGGTTTAGAAATAGCCATTTTTAGTAGTTGGCTAGTTTTATTAACCGGTTTAATTGCTCTGGCTATTTATGATTTAAGATGGCTAATTCTGCCTAACCGTATTATTTACCCATTATTGTATCTGGCGTTAGTAATAGCGGCATTGAATATAGCTTTTAAGCCTAATCATCTGACCGCTTTAGTAAATGAGGTTCTGGCCATGTTAATAGGTGGAGGGATTTTTTATGTCTTGTTTCAAATATCAAAAGGTAAGTGGATAGGAGGAGGCGATGTTAGACTAGGCTTAATCTTAGGTTTAAGCATAGGTACACCTGGGAGTAGTATCCTAGTTATCTTTCTGGCATCGGTTATGGGCAGCTTGATTAGTATACCTTTGATGTTTACACATAAACTTAAAAAGAATAGTGTTATCCCTTTCGGGCCATTTTTAATAGTGTCAGCTATTATAGTTCAGCTAGTTGGTCATTTTATCTTGTCTTGGTACAATAATACATTTTTTCCTTATGGAGTGTAACAGGTAAGCGCTTATGTTATACTTTTAGCATGGACAGGGGCCGGAAATCAGGGGGATATACTATTATTGAAGTCATGATATTCTTAGCCGTGTCGGCTTTTATGTTTGTTGTAGCAGCTTACTTTATCCAAGGTAAACAAGCTAATGCTGAATTCAATCAAGGCATGCAGGCAATTAATTCGTCGATGCAGAAAGTTATAAACGACGTTAATGACAATAATTATCCGCCGGTTGATTTACAGTGTTCCTCAAATGGTAATAAAAATAACCCTCTAACAATAACAGCTTCAACCAGCAATCTACAGGGTTCAAATTTAGGCTGTGTATTTTTAGGCGAAGTTGTTCAGTTTGGCGTAAAAGGTACCAATAACCAGGGCTTTAATGTTTATAGAGTGGCGGGGTGTGAATTTGTAGGGAGTAGTAATAATTGTGATAGCAATGGTTTTATAAGCGGACAACCACCAAGTGGTTTTAGTGACGCCTATGCTACAGTTGTTGACCCTGGTGTTAATAACTGTGCCTCTTCCGGGGGGACTAATAATAACGTGTCGGTCAATTTAACCAGCTGTAAAACTCTTCAGTGGGGTATCTATGTCACTGCCATGTACCAATATACACAATCAAGTAGTTGTTCCCAGGTTCCTACACCTCCAGGGTGTCTCCCAGCCCCAAATGGAGGATCAGGATCAACTGGCGGCTCTCAAGCTACCGGCACAATCGAAGATACAAATTCCATAGGTTTTTTTAATAGTTTTGCAGCTCAAAATACTGCTGCAGCTGGGCTATTGTCTGGCCCTCAAACTGTAAATGTGGTTGATCCAGGCGAGAATATAGATATAAATAACCCAAATAGTAATTTGGATGAAAGCGGCATGGTTAGCCAAATAGACCAGTTTTTAAATGGAAATAATGTCCCAATTATAGCAAATCCTTATTTTGCAGTATGTTTTAGTGATGGCAGGGGACACGTTGGAGCATTATTAATTGGAGGGAGTGGCAGCGGACAACGTCTAACTACTTCAGTCAAGATTAGTGATACAACTATTTATCCTTTTGGAACTATGGGAGGCAACAGTCTTTACGCATGTCAACCTTAAAAGATAAATTCTTTAAACGTTTTATACCTTATACCTTTAATCAGGCTGGTGATACGATTGTTGAAGTTATGATTGCTTTAGCGGTACTGAGTTTATCTTTAGGTATATCTTACGAAGCGGCCAATGGGGGCATTAACCAGTCTGTTAACGCTCAGGAACATGCCCAGGCTCTAGGTCTCATAGATGCCCAAGTTGAGGAATTGAGATCGGCTATAGATAACAATACAGCGGTAATACCAAACGGCAGTAATGATTTTTTCTGCATGAGTAATAACGGCTCACTAATTAGTTTTAATGTGTCACCTACGGTGCCTGTCTCAGCTTCTCAAGATTCAAAAAATGGCTATTCAGAATATCCGACGTCGTGTAATTTAGGTACTAATAATCTCTTTCACGTCAGCATTAGCCCTAACGGTTCAAATTATGGCTATAATACACCTGCTACTTCACCAGAAACCAGCTATACGGTTACGGTCAGATGGGATGGTGTTGGTAGTCTTGGCCCACAACAGGAAAGTTTAACTTACAGGATAGGGTCAAGTAATAATAGTAACTACGCTTACCCTATAACAATTGCTGTTCCTCCTGTCCCTCTGCCTTCTATTACAGATTTGGGATCCAGCTATAGTTATTGTGCTCATGGAGAACATTTGTTTAGTGATGGAGCGGATGGGTGTTTCAAATCAGGTAACTTTATGTACGCTTATAGACAGGTTTTTGTCCAGTATCCTTTTAGCGGAGGCCAAACTGCAGCACAAACTTCGATAACTATTAATTACAATCAGTTTGGCAGTATAGGTCAATTGGCTACCAATAACCCTAGCTATAATTTTGAGTTGTACGCATGTGCAGTACCTCCAAATAGCCCTCCCATTCCCAGTAATCAACCTGAGCCGACTAGCATTAGTTATTTTGATACTTTTCCGCCGACAACAGGCCCTAATGCTTCTACGGGCCCTTGTGCTTCTTCAAGTCCTACCGACATTACTTTACCTATAGAGAGTAGTCCTACAACCAGTTCATCATTCTCAATTTCTAATTATGTCAGTGGCGATAGTATAGAGTTAGATTGGGTTAACAATGTAACATCATCAATAGGAGACCCAAACCTAGAAATTAATAGCGTCACGCTAAATCAACAATAAGATTATGGCAATTAATTCAATAAAAAGAAATCAAAAAGGCTTTACGATTGTAGAGCTTATGATAGCTTTAGCTGTTCTATCGTTAATTTTAATTATGAGCACTGTTATTATGATACAAATTGGCAGCTTGTTTAATAAAGGCGTAACTTCATCTAACTTACAAAATTCAACCCAAGCTGTTGTAGCTGATGTTACTTCGGCAATTCAGTTTAGTGGGTCTCCCGTAACCCAAAATTCAAACAATTATTCGTATAACAATAATCTTGGCCAGACAGTAGTCGTTAAGGCTTATTGTATAGGTACTACTAGGTATAGCTATGTACTTAATCATGAGCTAGGCACTGATTCTTCAAATAACGCTATAACACCCTATATTTTATGGCGCGATACTTTAACTAGTGTCAATGCTGATCCTGCATGCACTCCTGCTAACATGAATCCTAGCCAGGGGCAAAACCCATCCACAGCTGATGAAAATAATGGCATAGTGGTACAGGGTAGTGGTTATGAAATGATGCCTAACCACACTCAATTAACTGCATTTGCTATAACTCCAGATACTAATCTGGGTAGTGATATTTATAACATTGCTATCTCAACAGCTTATGGTGCAGCTGACCAGTTTGACTCTAGCGGGCATTGTATATTTAGTCTTCAATCATCAAGCACAGCTTTTTGTAGTACATTTTCTGTCAATAGTACGGCCGAAGGCAGGATTTATTAATATGAAACTAAAATTGGAGTAAAATGTAAGATATGAAGCTAATAAAAACAAACCAAATTGACATAGATAATCAAGATGGTTTTGCTGCACTTGTTGTTGCCCTGATCATTATAATTGTGCTTAGCCTTATAACGGTGGGCTTTGCTCAATTAATGAGAAATGATCAAGCGGCTGCTTTAAGTAAGCAACTATCTAGTCAAGCTTACTATGCGGCAGAAAGCGGGGTCAATGATGCCTATGAAGCTTATACCCATGGTTTTAATGTCTCTAAAAGTAGCTGCAGCTCTAACGTTACAGGCCCAGGCTCACAATATCTCAATACTACAAACAACAACGTTAACAGCACTACCAATACAAGTGTCACTTGTCTTTTAATGAATCCAGACCCACCAAACGTTATAATTGGCGACATAAATAATAGCCAGCCAATAGTTATAGAAATGCAGGGCTGTTCAACTACTGGTGGTTCATCGCCTGGATCTCCTCAGTGCACTAATGGTTCTCCTACTAGTGTCAGTAAGATTAATATTCAATGGAATGATGCAAACGATAATAATAGTTTAGCCCCTAATTGCTCTCAATTTACACCTGCTGGTTCTACTACGGGCGATTGGAATTACCAAAACTTGCTACGTATAGAACTGATACCATTAAGCCTAAACGACACTTTAAATAGAGATTTCTTAATCAATCATACTTATACTGCTTATCTTTGCCCGAATAATTCAATTGGACAGGGCAACTACTACACTATTGGTCCATCTTCAAGCCCTGGGATTGGGCTTTCGGCATCTTTTAGTGGTAACCCAGTTGGAAATACTGGTAGCGGTGATATATTAAATGCGTCTTGTCCAAACAGTACTTCTCCATGCTCAGTAACCCTCAATGTCGGTAACTTAACAGATAAAATCGGTAACCAGTATAGTACCTATCTTTTAGTGCTGCGTAGTGTTTACCCAAACCCCATAACATCAGATATTACTATGTATGGCAACAGCGCTAATCCTAACGGCAATGCAACCCCGCTAGATATAGCGGATGCGCAACTTTTAGTTGATTCTACCGGTAAAGCCCAGAATGTTTTGAAACGGATTCAGGTAAGAATTCCAGAGACCAATCAGTATTATTTGCCGGTTGCAGTTCAGGAAGGTGCTGTTTGCAAGGAATATGCATTAGTACCTACCAATCCTAATACTGGTGCTAGTAATAGTTCTAATGAGGCTACACAGGGTATTTGTAATTCTCCGGCAACTAACTAAATTTATTAACTAGCATTTTAATTAGAGTGACGATGAAATTTTTCGTGAATTTCTTTCAGGTGTGGGTCGGTAACATGCGTATATATCTGGGTGGTAGCTATATTACTATGCCCAAGCATGGCTTGGACTGATCGCAAATCACTACCATTCATTAGTAGATCTGTGGCAAATGAGTGTCTCAGGGTGTGGGGACTAACGTGTTTAGTAATACCAGCCAGAATTGCGTATCTAGCGACTAATCTTTCTACGCTTCTTGCACTCAATCTATGAAAGTTACCGGATAAATCAACCTGTTTTTTACCGCTGTAACGGATAAAAAGTGGCTTAGTAGTATCGCTACGTTTGTCTAAATAAGCCTGTAGCCAATTGGCTGCTTCTTGACTAATGAAAATAGGACGATCTTTCTGACCTTTTCCTCTCACCATAAACTCTCGACGTTTTAAATTAATATGATCCCGATCGAGCCCAACCAATTCGCTAACTCTTAGTCCAGAACTAAAGAGTAATTCTAAAATAGCCCGATCCCTTAGTCCTATTAAGTTGTTAACTTTGGGTTGGGCAAATAATCTTTCAATTTCTTCTATATTTAAAAAAGTAACTTGTTTACGATGGGTTTTAGCCAATTCTATTTTGTCGGCAGATAGAGCGGGGATGTTTCTTTTAGCGCAAAATTTCAGAAAACTTCGTAGAGCAATCAGATGATAATTTAGAGTTAGTTTGCCTAATTCATCACTCGTATTGGTACCGAGCCTATTTAACCAAAGACGCCATTTTCTAACCATTTCTGCGTCTAAGTCTTTAATTTCTATATCACCGGCAAAATCTATGAGGCGAGTTAAGTAATGATCATAGTTAGCGATTGTTTTTTGAGAACGGCCTTGTTCAATCTCTAAATATTCTAAAAAATCTGTTTTAGCTTTAGCAAATAACATAAGCTTATTATAACATTGTGCGACATAGCTAATTTGTAATTAAAATGGTTGGGATATCAACCCGTATCTGATAAAATTGTCATATAAAAAGGAATTAAGAAAAATGGAACGAACATTAATTATTTTTAAACCAGACGCTGTCCAACGAGGAATTGTCGGCGAAGTAATGACCAGGTTTGAAAAGGCCGGGTTTAAAATAGTAGGTCTAAAAATGTTGCAACCATCTGAAGAACATTACCATAAACATTATGAAGGCATAGGTACTTTAAAAACCAGAAAAGGTAATGAAATCTTTGAGAGTACTCTCTTAAGTATGCAGGAAGGTCCAGTTATAGCCATGGTGCTTGAAGGTGTAGAGGCGGTATCTACAATCAGGAAGATGGTCGGCAGTACTGAGCCTAAAAGTGCTCTACCCGGCACTATAAGAGGAGATTTTGCTCATGTAAACTATAACCAAGCGACTACTACCGGTAGGGCTGTAGCTAATATAGTTCATGCTTCAGCTGATCTAAATGAAGCTAAACAAGAAATTGATCACTGGTTTAAAAAGGAAGAAATTTTTGACTACAGAGTAGTGCATGAGCATTTTACACAGCCAAAATCATAGAGACAATGCACCGGTAAAAGCTGTATAGTATTTATGTTAAGTCCCCGTAGTTCAATGGATAGAATAACTCCGTCCTAAGGAGCAGATCTGCGTTCGAATCGCGGCGGGGATACCACAAGAATTTTCGACTGATAAGCATTAACATTTAGGCAAGTTTTAATTTTTATCCAATTCAGGTCTATAATTAACGTGCCTAAAAGAAACCAGGGTATTATTCATTACCAGCAGACATTAAATAAAATTTGTAATTATGCAACTCAAGTTTAACTTAGTAAAAAATTTATTCATCACATTTATTAAGCTATTTATTATCAAAGGTAGTATTACTTAAAACTACAAAAATTTATTCAAAAAAAGTTTAAAAACTTTAGTAGTTTTATGAAACAAAATAACGATTATTAATTAGTATGTCTATAATTACAAATCACTTAATTTATTTAGTCTTATTAGGTTTAAGCTAAATAATTTTTCATATTATAAAAAACCTGATTTTTAATGCTCCTAATTTCACAAAACTTACTAAGTTTATAAATCAAAATAACGCATATTCAGTTCATTAACTTACATTAATTTAAGACCGCTTTTTCATATCTATAAAATTTAAGTGTTGTTTTAATATCTATATAATTCTAGTACTCTGATTATTAATTTATTCTAAATAGCTATACTTAACAGCTATGATTAGTTATTACATAGTAGGATACACAACGTATTATACTTTGTTTTTTACATAAATTCGCATACATAATTAGGAGTAACGACATTAATAGATTTGCTGTACAATAAGCATATGGCTAATACAGAACAGCCTCATAAATATTTTGAAGATCAATTCGATGACGAAGAGGTGCTTCACGTTTTTCACAAACATCCAATAGTCATGCGAAAGGGGCTTATTCTTGGAATGGGGGCATGGTTATTGGGACCAGTCTATACCTTAGTTCTTACGTATATTCATAAGTCTAATCCCCCCCACAATGAAGTTTTTCTTGCTAAGTCTTTTATTAAGCATGATGGTAGGCTGTATTTTGTTTATGCCTTCATGGATAAGTTGGCATTTCAGTGTGTTTATAGTGACAGATCAAAGGTTTATTCAAATAGTTCAAAAAGGTCTTTTCCATAGATCAGTAGCAGATATAAGGTTGTCTCAGATACAGTCTGTTAATTATGCGGTAGCCGGCATAGAAGAAACTTTGCTAGGATTTGGTACAATAAAGATGCAAACCTATGTTGGGGATTTAAAAATAAGTCATATACATAAACCTGCTAAATTACAAAAGAAATTACTTTATATATTACGTGAAAAGGGAGTCCAACTAGTCGATTATCCGGCTAATCAACAGCCAAATAATTTATATCATGAAGAAGATTAAGATTAATAAACGGTTGCCTAAGTTTAAGATTAAATCTTTAAGGCATCGTAAAACTATTGAACAAAAAGTAAGCGATGCTATTAAAGATGTCCCAAGAATTACTAATGATACAGTTGAAGATCATCGTGAAGATGTACTCGGTAAGGCCCGTAAATACATATACCCTCTTCAACACTCTAAACATAGAGTGGTGAAGATATCAGTCAGTCTGACTATTATAGTAGTAATCGCATTTTTGGCGTTTTGTGGTTTAGATCTATATGAGTTTCAGGGGACATCAGGTTTTATATATGACATTACCAAGATATTACCTTTCCCAGTTGCTAAAGTTGACGGTACCTGGGTGAGTTACAGATTTTACCTATTTGAGCTTAGAAGAGACATGCATTATTATTCCACTCAACAACAAGCCGATTTTTCAACAACTAATGGTAAGGCCCAATTAAGTCACCTTAAACAAGTATCCCTAAATTATGCCATTCAAGCCGCTTTAGTAGACAAGATTGCTAGACAAGACAATATAACAGTGAGTAGCACAGAAGTTAATCAACAACTAAATATCTTAAAAAACCAAAACCGTTTAGGTAGTAGCAGTTCAGTTTTAAAAGAAGTACTTAGCCAATATTATGGCTGGAGTGAAAACGATTTTAAGCGAGAACTTAAGCAGGAAATACTAACTCAAATGGTTGACGCTAAATTAGACGTAAGCGTTTCGCAACAAGCGGAGAATGTTTTAAAGCAAATTCAAGCAGGCGCTAACTTTGCCCAACTAGCAGCAAAGTATTCTGACGATAATCAAACCAAAAATAGCGGAGGAGAGTATCCTGGGCCAATTACCATAGACGACCAGCAAATAAATCCAGTTATAGTAAATGAGCTATTTAGCTTAAAACCTGGACAAGTTTCTGGGATTTTAAATACTGGCTATTCATTAGAAATTGTTGAAACTATAAGCAGATCTGGTAATTCAGTGCGTGCTGCACATATACAGTTTAATCTCCAAAATATAAATTATTATTTGGCTCCAATGGAAACCAAACAGAAAATAAGTCAGTTTATTTCTTTTTAAACTAACAATATTGGCGGTACTCAAATAGATCGTAGACAATCCGTTTCGTAGAATAGTTGGTGTAAACATTAACTAACTACGAAAGGAGACAATAATATGTCTAACCGTATTGGATCATCTACGATCTACTTAACAACTTTACCAAATAACCAGGCTTTAAGTCGCATCCGAAGCATAAGTCTCTCTAGAGAAGCTAAACACCGCCTAAGAGTA
>JAJZOE010000052.1 GCA_021829145.1 bacterium
ATACTTGTATGACCCAGAGTACGAGAATAAAGAACATGATGCAAATCTTTATACTTTTTAAGAGACTGTTTTAACTTTTCTTCCACTATATCTACTGCTGCGTAGATGTTAATAGTGCCCTCTTTCACCCGAATATTGTCTTTAGGCAAATGATAGACGACTTCGCATTCACAAACTTTTCCACTTCTGGCTTTGGTTTCGGATAGGAAAATCTCTGCATGGGCACTACCCTTGGTTTCCGGCGATAAATATTTATCGAGTTTGTTAATCTTTTTCGTTATATATTTCTGTAAATTTTCGTCTACTTCAAAATGCACGCCGTGAATATCAAGTTTTGCTGCCATGCCCCCTCCTTAGTGTTCATTTAAAAATAGGATATTTTAGAGTTATCCTACTTTTATTTTACTCCTAATTAATGAGTATTTATATCTGTTTTTGTCCTAAAAATGGCTGTAGCACTTCCGGCACGCGGATATAACCATCGCTGGTTTGGTTATTCTCCATAATGGCTGCCATTATCCGCCCCAGAGCAAAGGCAGTAGCATCATTAGTATGGGTTAATTCAAGTTCACCATTATTTCTTCTGGTCCTAATCTTTAAGTCACGACTCTGAAAATCTGCCATAAAGTCAGCAGTATGAGTTTCCCGGTATGTATTTTGAGAAGGTAACCAGGTATTAATATCCATTCCGGCAGCATTCGGTTTTCCAATATCCGCCGTACACTTTAGAATCAGCTGGTAAGGCAATCCGAGCTGACTTACCAGATGTTCCTGGATTGCTACCAGTAATTTATGCTCTTCCAGACCCGATTCCTTAGTACTTAAAACTTCCATCTCCAATTTATCAAACTGGTGCATCCTTAAAATGCCCTCCATATCTTTGCCATAAGTACCAGCTTCGCGCCGGAAGCTAGTTGAATACCCTAAAAGCCTTAAGGGCAACTCTGCCTCAGGTATTATCTCATCCATATACATGGTACAAAGGGTATGCTCAGCGCTGGCATTAAGCCACAGATCATCATGCTCAATCTTATAAGTTACTTCCTCGGCATTTAAACGCGCACTTGCCTGGTAAGGCTCAGTCCTAAGCATTGCCGGAGGTATTATCGGAATAAACGGTTTATTACTAAGATTTAAGCTGTTATCTTTAATGAGGCGTGCGATCAGTTCAGGATCAGTCAGCTTACTGATAACAAAGGAAATTATGGCAAACTGCAGTCTAACCAGATCACCCTTAATATAAGCGAATCTACTTCCAGAAATTTTGGCAGCTCTTGCCTTGTCTATAAAATCCCGCTGTTCTCCTAGCTCATGATGCGACTTAACAGGAAACGAAAACTTGGGCTTTTCTCCTACTGTTTTAGCCACCACGTTTTCATCTTCACTACTACCAACCGGCACATTAGACAACGGCATATTAGGGATACCCTTCAAGTCATCCAGGAACAACTGATCAACCTTTCTAAGTTCAGTTTCCAAGGCTGATATCTTTTCTTTTAGTTGCCTTCCCGACTGTTGTTCTTTATCAGTTGGTTTTCGACCCTTCATGCGCTCTGTTAGTTCGTTGCGTTGATGCCTAAGTTCGTCTACCTCGGTTTGCAAGGAACGACGTTGATCATCCTTAGTAAGCAAACTTTTTATATCAACCGTATAGCCTTTTTGGGCAGATTTCTCTGCTACCTGATCTGGATTGTCCCTAATGAATTGAATATCTAGCACTGGATTGCTCCTTGTCCTTTAGGATACAATAACAGATTTCTTTGCTTTAGACTTAGGCCTTTTATTATCAAGGGCAGCCAAAGTTAATTCTGTCCTTTGTCTGGCATAGGTACAAAAATCACAGTCACCGCCCATGGCTGCTTCCCCTACCGGAGGCATGTTATTGTCTTCCAGGCACGTTTTCATTTTATGCAGTGTCGGTTCAATCCAGCTATCATCACCTTCATAGGGAATAAGCTTGGTCTTAAACTCAACCTTATTAAAAAAACCATCGGCATTGATATTTCCATTTGTATATACGAAGTAGCCAATATTAGACACTATAAGATCGTTATTTCTCAACAGCCACTGATAAACCTCCAGCTGCCGCTTATAACTTATCTGCCAGTCACTGTTAATCCCAACATCACCGTCTTTGGCGGTGGCCTTGTAGTCCACTACCACGGCCTCACCTTTAGAATTTATCCATAAGTCATCAATGGCACCATATACCCATAAGTTGGTCGGCTGGTGTACCGTAGCAACACCGGTAAAGTTCTGTCGCCAATCTACTAACTTGTCGTGTTTCATTGGAATAGCATCAACGGAAAACTCAACCATTAACGGATGCGGTTGCCCTTTAAGCCGATAAGAGTCAAACTCTTTTTTAAATAGTTCATCGATTGCCTTGTTAATATTAAACGGCGGACTGCTCGGCCTCACTATATGCAACCTGGCATCCAGCCAAAAACATCGCGGACACTGCATAAACAGTTCAATCTTACTCCGGGATACTTTGTAGGGAGTTTTTTGACCGGGAACATAATCATTCCTACGGTAATAACTATTTGTTGCCATAGATAACTAATATTGTATCAGTATTACCTGTTAGGTTATAAGTTAATATTTCTTCAGCGAACCTGCTTTAAGCTAAGCTTAAATTTAGTAAGGCCCGCGAATGAATGGGTCAACAGAGTTAACATAAAACTCATTAAGCCTTAGATGTAGCTCCGGGCTCAGAGGTGGAAGTGAGCTGGCTGATACGTTAGACTGCAATTGAGATAGCTTGCTCGCGCCAGGTATAACAGTAGTGACTGCATCGTAATCAAGAATCCAGCGCAATGCCATTTGTGACATAGTCATGTTTTCAGGTACTAACGATCTCAACTCTTCAATTAGCTTGATCCCTTTATCGAATGGAAGACCAGCGAATGTCTCACCTACATTGAAGGCCTGACCATCTCGATTGAAATTTCGATGATCGTTAGAAGAAAAGCTAGTATTATAAGAAAACTTTCCTGTCAATAATCCACTAGCCAATGGCACCCTGGCAATTATGGCTACCTGCTGTGCTTTGGCCTTCTCGAATATACGGTCTATAGGTTTTTGCCTGAAGATATTAAATATAATCTGTAAAGATGTTAAGTCGGATTGCCCTAGGCAAATATCCGCTTCATCCATAGATTCGACACTAACACCATAACGTTTAATCTTGCCTTCGCGCATAAGGATTCTTAAGTATTCAAAAACATCGCCTTTTATTAATACTTCAGTAGGGATACAGTGCAGCTGCACTAAGTCGAGAGCCTCCAGCCCCAAGCGGTCTAAGCATGCTTCTATATGTTTTCGCATAACGTTTAAGGTAAAATTATTTGGCCAGCCAGGCGTTTGTCCACGACCTATTTTTGTAGCCACAAAAATTTCTTTGTCAGTTGCTTTTAAGAATTTGCCTATTAATTGCTCACTGCGTCCGTTACCGTAAACATCTGCTGTATCGAAAAAATTAGTACCATGATCAACGGCCGAATGAAGAATCTTCATCGCCGTAGCATCATCAATCTCACCCCACCCTCCACCTAGCTGCCACGTACCAAGACCAACTTCTGAAACCATGATTCCCGTATTGCTGAATTCTCTCTGTTTCATATATAGCATAGCAATAAAAT
>JAJZOE010000049.1 GCA_021829145.1 bacterium
AACCTAATTGATGGGATATCGATCCTTATATTGTTTAGTAGGAAATGCCCATGAGTAACGAGCTGCCTGGCCGCACGACGCGATGGAGCAAAGCCTGCCCTATAAACAACATTGTCAGTCCTTGACTCAAGCATTTGCAGTAATATCTCGCCTGATTGACCTGGACGACGATTAGCTTCTTTCATTAATTTAGAAAATTGTCTTTCCAACAAACCATATAGCCGTTTGACTTTTTGCTTTTCACGCAACTGCATTGCATATTGGCTTTGTTTGCCAACTCTGCCACCCGGCTGCTGGCCTGGCATTGACGATCTCTTAACTAACGCCTTATGTGCTTTTGGATGCAGGGCATAACCTTCCCTACGGCTCATTTTTACAATCGATTGTCTGTCTCTCGCCATGATTAAACTCTCCTGGCCTTCTTTGGCCTTACGCCTCCGTGCGGTACACCGGTAACATCTTTAATCGATTCAACATAAATATCTAGCCCAGCAAGAGAACGGATAGCAGCGTCACGACCTAAACCAATACCTTTTACGAATACCTCGGCCTTAGAAAAGCCATATTGTTGTTTAGCAATCTGTCCGGCACGTTCGGAAGCAATCTGAGCAGCATAAGCTGTCCCTTTTTTTGAACCACGGAAACCACAACTTCCAGCACTTGATGATGCTAGTACGGCACCACTAGGATCGGTAAAATTGACTATGGTGTTGTTAAAAGTAGCTAGGATATGAACCTGACCGCTACTAACTGTTCGCTTGTTCTTACGCTTTTTAGCTACCGCTACCGGTGTATTTTCACTTGTATTAGTTGTATTAGATTCGTCAGCCATATGATTCCTTAAGTCTTACTTGGAGCTTTCTTAGCCGTACCAGAGACAGTTAACTTTTTACCTCTTCTAGTTCGAGCATTTGTTTTAGTCCGCTGACCCCGGGTAGGCAGGTTGGAACTATGCCTTACACCTCGGTAGCTCTTGATGTCCTTAAGTCGTTTAATGTTTCCACTAACAACTCGTTGGAGTTCACCTTCTACTGTGTATTGATTGCTAATTATTTCCTGGATTCTAGATATTTCAGCATCTGTTAGATCTTTGGTCCTGATAGTAGGTTCAACCTGGGCTTTAGTTAAAATTTCATAGCTGGTTTTTGGACCAATGCCATAAACATAAGTAAGAGATACCCATATTTGTTTCTCATTAGGTATGGTTATACCGGAAATTCTTGCCATAGCTTAACTTAACCCTGCCTTTGTTTATGACGTGGCTTACGTTTGTTAATAACATATAGCCTGCCTTTACGTCTGACTATAATGTCATCAGGACTGATTTTTTTGACACTTGCACGCACTTTCATGCGGATCATCGCCTCCTTAGGCCGTTATGATACACTGCACCTATATTAATTATTATGATTTGCGATAGGTGATTCTGCCCTTTGTAAGATCGTAAGGGGTCAACTCGACCGTAACGCTGTCACCTGGTACGATACGTATAAAGTGCTTACGCATCTTTCCGGCAACGTGAGCTATAATTTGATGACCGTTTTCAAGTTGAACCTTAAACTGTGTACCCGGTAGGGTTTCAACTACAGTTCCAGTTAATTCTATTACTTCCTTATTGGCGGCCATACCTATAACTAAATGACAATTATATCAATTGCTTTCTCTATTTGTAAAGTGTTTTTTTACAATCTAATTTTAAGCGGCTTTTCATTTGCCGCATTAATACTATATATATAGTATCACGAGCTTTTAAACTAGCTTAATTATGCTCAACTAATTTTTCTTTTTTAACGGAGGTAGGAATTTTAATCTTCTGGCTCCGGTAGCTGCTTCAGCCCCTGTCTCAGGTTCATAGAAAAAGTCAGGTTGAGAGTATTGGTCATAGGTAACCATCAGTGCTCTCGATTCTACTGCCCTTAGGGTCTGTAAAGATACGGATACTAAAATCAATATTGATGTACCGCCGATTGTTATATTCTGGTTTATAAATATTTGGGCAATTATCGGCAACAACGCTAATATACCTAAGCTCATAGCACCAAAAAGCGTAAGCCGGTTCACTACCTTGCTAAGATATTTTTCGGTCTGTTTTCCGCTCCTTATACCCTCTAAAAAGCCACCTTGCTTTTGTAAATTTTCGGCTATTTCTTTAGCATTAAAAGTAACACTCGTATAAAAGAAAGTAAAAATAAACACCAATAAGAAATACGTTACAGGATAGATGTAAGCCTGTAAGCCATTAGTAGCAAAAGTAGAGGACGAAGGAGTCTGGAACCAGTTCTGCATGTCAGCGCCAATATGGGCAATCAGGTGGTTTCCTGACCCAGACATTAGAGTACCAGCGAAATTAGGAACACTTAAAAAAGCCACTGCAAAAATAATCGGAATTACACCTGCCGTAATTAATTTAACTGGTAAAGTAGTTGTTACTCCGCCATAAGCTCTATTTCCTTGAACACGCTTGGCATAGTTTACTGTCAGATTCCTTGCCGCTTCATTGAGCTTAACCACCACCCAGGTCAGTAAGACGGTAATAACTATAATACCAATTAAATAAAGAAAGGCTCGGTTATCCATCGGTATGCTATGCCCGAAAATCTTCCATCTGTCTTTTTTGCCCAACTGCGAATTAACAATTTGATACATATTTGCCGGCAGACGGCTGACAATACCAACAGTTATTATTAAAGATATTCCATTGCCAATACTTTGTTCAGTAACCAGTTCTCCCAACCACATTAAAAGCATTGATCCACCTGTCAGAGCCCCGACCATTATGATCCACTGAATAAGAGTAGCGTTTGATCCAACATTACCCCCAAGGCTTTGAGCGACCTGCCTTAATAAAAATATCGAACCAATAGACTGAATAATAGCAAGAGGGAAAGTTAGAATACGAGTGTATTGATTAATTTTTTTCTGACCAAATTCACCTTCTTTGTGTAACTCTTCGAGCTTTGGTATTGCCTTGGTTAATAGCTGCATAATAATCGAGGCATTTATATACGGGCCTAAGCCAGCTAACATTATCGAAAAATTAGCTAAGGCACCTCCGGATAGAACGTTTAAAAAGCCTAGTAGTTGAGGGGTGTTTTTACTGTTAAATAAGTTTGTTAGGACCTGGTGTAAATTAGAACTGCTCCCTAAAGGTATAGGAACTATTGCCAATAATCGAAAGACAACAATAATTCCTAGTACAGCTAGGATACGCTTGCGCATATCTTTGTGATTCAATGATTGCCAGATTATTTTCCAGTTCATTCTATTACTATCGTCTCTCTATTTTTACCCTCTCTAAGAAGTCTGTTTTACATAGTAGTATTGCACAGCAGCAAAGAAAAACCAACGTGTATGCTTTAGTCTTTAGCCTCTTTTTTTCTTGTCTGTGGGCGAGCTAATCGTTCACACTTGTTAAAATTTCCGCCAGCGGCTTGGATTGCTTCAATAGCTTTAGCTGATGCTGCTGGCAAGCTTACATCCAGTTTCTTTTTAATCTCACCCCTATATAGTAGTTTTACCTTTATATAAGGGCTAGAGATAAGCTTTGACTCATATAGTGTTTCAGTATTTATTTTACTTACATTTAGATTTCGTGCTTTAGTAGCTGTT
>JAJZOE010000063.1 GCA_021829145.1 bacterium
TTCCGCCCCTAGAGCAGTCTTACTAATACGTTTGTTTATCTGTTCAGCTAGATAGGGCGGTCGCTCGTCGTTACCTGTTTTTGGGTAAGGGGTATAGCCACATAGGTAAACTTCTTCGACACCTAAACCGTCGGCCGTTCTTAAAATCGAGCCGACGTTATGGGTGCTTCGGATGTCTAGGACAACAAGATAAACTTTTCGCATCACGCTTTTAATATATATTACTAAGGCGCTCATGCTTTATACTTATTATCTGATGGCAGATGATTTTCGTAAGACTGCTCTAGGGGCGGAAAAAAGCCAAAGATGGAGTTATGTTCCCGACCACAATCTCTTAATAAATCGTTTAAGAAGTAAAAATATCAAAATCATTAGTTTGGAACAGAATAAAAAAAGCATTGATATAACTAAATTCGATATTGACGGCGACATCGCCTTAATCGCCGGCAATGAAACAGAAGGCTTAAAAAAGAGCGTTCTTGTGGAATCTGATTATATTTTGGAGATACCGATGGCAGGAGTTAAAGAATCTTTTAACGTCTCCGTGGCTGTTGCAATATCCTTATTTTATCTGAAGTTTATGATATAGTTAAATAAGTAGATAAATACAAAAATCATGTCACTTACTACCAAGCCTAGGCCTGGCTCTGCCCATAAGAAACTAAAAGCCGGTCACCATAAACGCTCAAAAAATTATTTAAAAACATATTGGCCTTATATTCCTATAGCAGTCATTATAACCCTAGGTTTTATAATCAATCATCTAATTCATTCTCAGTCGCATTCCACTCCTGTACAATTGACTAACTTCACTTATTACGATGTTATAGAATCAAGTATCGGCGCTATAGCACTGGCAATCTTTTTATTAAGGCATGCTTTTGCCTGGCACAAAGTATTAGTAAAAGGAGAGGACTTTGTTGCTCATCACCCAATGTTTGATATTGTCTTAGTCATTATAGCTACAGCTTGTCTCGTTCTATCCAATAACGGGTTGATTATTATTTAACTAATACGTTTTGCTTGCCCATTAAGGAGATTAGTTTTTGCGGTCCCTCACTGGCAATATCTATTCCTGATGGTAGCTTAATAATTTGCTTCTGCTCTTCCGGACCTAAAACCAGCACCACATCAGTTTGACCTTTAAAATTATCGATAGTCTGTTTTAACTTTTTTAGTAAATTATGATCATTCGAATTAAGTAACCTAATGTATAGTCTTTGTGGAACAGGAGATACTATAGCTTTGGCTCCCGGACCAGCTGGCGCCGATTGTGTCGGCCTTTTACGAGGTTTTGGAACTTTAATCTTCTTATTTGTCAGCACGTAAGCGGCAGCCTGTTCAGGAGTTATCTCCCTAGCATCATCAACCAAAACTTTTACTTCATCACCTATAACGCCATCTTTATCTTTCGAGCTGACTTTTCCTCTGGCTAATACAACCTTATCCTGTTCCCATAATCCTAGAGTTTGCTGATAGCTGGAAGGAAAGAGTACCAGCTCACATTCACCGGTTAAGTCTTCTAATTTTACAAAAGCCATTTTTTGACCACTTTTGGTAGTTATTTCTCTGACAGACAACACTATACCGCCGACTTGAGTAGACAGGCCATCCATGTCTGGATTAAGCTCTTTAAAATGTACAGTTTGTTCGCTTAAATAATTGTCATAAATTGACAGGGGATGTTGGGATAGGTAAAGTCCGAGTAATTCTCTCTCCCAAAGCAACAAGTCTCTGTTGAGTTGATTACCGCTGCCAGCTGGTAGGTTAAGTGTGACCTTAACTGCGGTTAAATCACTCACATTACCAAATAAATCAGTCTGGCCAGAACTAGCTTGTTTCTGGGCCCGGCTGGCGAAGGCAATAATCATATCGAGATTGTCAAGCAGAACGTGACGGTCATGAAAACGATCAAACACTCCTGCTTTAATCAAGCTTTCTAACGACTTACGGTTAACTGTATGATAATCGACCCTGGTAAGAAAGTCTTCCAGATCTTTAAACAAGCCTGCATCTCGAGCCGTAAGTATTTCTTCGACAGCGTTACTGCCAACATTTTTAATTGCCGTCAGTCCGAACCGGATAGAAGTTTGCTTTTCACTTTTAACTACAGCGAATTCATTAAACGATTCGTTAATGTCCGGGGGTAAAACCGGTATACCCATCTTCTGGCACTCATTGATTTCAATAGCCAGTCGATCGGTGTCGTCATGATCGCTGGTCATCAAGGCCGACATAAAAGCCGCCGGATAGTGAGCCTTTAAATAAGCAGTCCAGTAGGCAATCTGAGCATAGCATGTGGCATGTGCCTTATTGAAAGAGTAATCTGCGAATGGCTGGATCTGGGCCCATAGCTCCCTAGCCTGAGACTCATTTAGGCCTTGCTTTACGCAGCCTTCAATAAATTTAGGCTCTTCAGCCTGCATAATATCACGTTTCTTCTTGCCGATTGCTTTTCGAACTAAATCCGCTTCACCGGGAGTATAACCGGCAACAAACTGCAATAGTTTAATAATCTGCTCTTGATAGACCATTACGCCGTAAGTGTCTTCCAAAATCGGCTTTAGGGACTGATGTAGGTAATTGATTGACTTGCGGTTATTCTTACCTTCAATAAAACGAGGTATCTCCGCCATCGGACCTGGCCGATATAATGCGTTCATAGCAACCAAATCTGTAAATTCTGTTGGTTTTAACTCTTTCAAGTATCGTTTCATGCCTGCGGATTCAAACTGAAATACGCCGGTAGTATCTCCTAAGCGAAATAAGGAAAAGGTTTTATCATCATCATTAGGTATATCATTCAACGCTATATCGTTGTTATATACCCGTTTAATTATTCTTAGAGCATTTTTTAAGATAGTTAAGTTTGATAAGCCTAGAAAGTCCATCTTAAGCAATCCCAGCTCTTCTACCGGGCCCATAGGATACTGGGTAGCAATAACACCTTTCTGGGCCCGTTCGAGCGGCACAAACTTAACAATATCATCAGGTGCGATAACAACGCCTGCAGCATGCACTCCGTGGCTCCTAATAGTGCCATCCAGCTGTATTGCCAAATCAAAGACACGTTTAGCTGTCTCGTTGGTCTCATATTCCCTTTTAAGATCAAAATCATCCTGTAGTGACTTAGCTAGCGGTATATGACGACCTTGAACCGGAGGAGGAATCATCTTGGCTAGTCTGTCGGCCTCTGCATAAGGCACTTGCAAGACTCTGGCCACATCACGAACGGCATTACGGGCTGCCATTCGACCAAAAGTAACTATGTTAGCCACCCGTTCTGCACCATATTTTTCTACACAATAACGAATAACTTCATCACGCCTGGTATCTTGGATATCGATGTCTATATCAGGCATACTGATTCGGCCGGGATTTAGGAATCTTTCAAACATCAGATTATATTGCAACGGTTCTATTTCTGTAATACGTAGCGCGTAGGCGACTATGGAACCAGCCGCTGAACCTCTTCCCGGGCCAAAGACCACTCCTTGGTTTTTACCCCAGTTCATAAAGTCTTGAACAATAAGGAAGTAGCCGTTATAACCCATGTCATTCATGACACTTAGTTCGTATTTGGCCGACAGTGATAGTT
>JAJZOE010000058.1 GCA_021829145.1 bacterium
CAATATTCTTTTTTAATGTCTGCCCTAAGCTCCTCGATTGTTTTAAAGGGGCCGGCCAGTTTTGCAAAATTATCATCTAATTTTGGCATTGCCATTTCGTTAACTTGTTTGATAGATACTTCAAAATTAACTTTTTTATTCTTTAGCGTGCTAACTGAGTAATTAGCCGGAAATTTTATGTCAAAATTCTTGGTTTCATTCTGTTTTAAACCAATCAGTTTCTCTTCAAAACCAGGAATGAATGTCTTACTTCCAATTATCAGAGGATAGTCATGCCCTTCTGCGCCACTAATTGGTTCTTTGGTACTAGGATCGGTACCCTTAAAATCAATAACTGCTTCATCGCCGTCTTTAATAGCGCGGTTTACCGCGTTTCTAGTTGCGGCCTGGCTTCTCATCCGCTGCAGTACTTCATCGGCTTCCTTGGCACTAACTTTAACCTCATCACGTTTTATAGCTAGCCCTTTATATTTGCCTATGTTTACATCGCCAATAATGTCTACCTCTGCCTCAAACTCAAGGCTTTCATAGGGTACGAACGATTTAATCCGTATTTCTGGATTATTAACCGGCCTAAGCTGTTCATTGATTATTGCGTTACCATAAAGTGAATTTACTGCTATTTCCAGTGTTTCTTGCCCGAGCGCATTAGGTTCAATGTATTTTTCCAGTAATACTTCCGGTGCAGTACCTTCTCGAAATCCTGGGACTTTTATCTTGTTTCCTAAATTTTTAACAGCTACTTTTTTGGCGGTGGCCAATTCTTGGGCGGTGCTAAGGACATTAATCTTGACCCTGGTTGGCTTTAGTTTCTCGACTTTGCTTTGCATGACTAGTTATTTTATCATCGTCTAAGGTGTTCGCAAAATTATATAAACAAATATTATTGATATTAAGTGTCGATAGTTTCATGGTAAATTTTTAATTATGGAAGAATTAATCTATCAGGCAGATCAAGTTTTAAAAGACTATGAACGAAGTATTATACCGAAAAGGGCTAGGTTGTTACGGTATGGCGCAAACATAGCCTTTGCGGGACTAACAGGATTGGGCTTTGGTGTTGGGGCTAAATTAGCCTATGATCACACTGTCAGCTACGCACAAATGGAACATCAAATTTCTGTCGATAAGCGGATAGCTACAAGCAGAGATAACGAACTTACTCATTACCTCAGTGAAATCGGCAAGGAGGCGGGTGTCCAATGCTTAAACGCATTAACGCCGTACATTGGAAACGGTACCTTAGCTTATGAGAGCCTACCGACAAACCTCTCAGTTATTTAACGAAAACCGTTGTTCTACCAACGGCATTAATATAGCCCTGAAAATACATGCCCTGAGGCAATATGAAAAGTTAGATAATCAGGCAAATAATCAACTAAGTAATGACGAGTCTAACCTGCCAACTAGCAACAACCAATTCGAAGGCGTTATACTCGGAGCACTATACGGAGGTGCAGTCGGCACGGTAGCGGCAACCTGTCTTCACCCGATAATAAGTAAAAGATTAAATAGCAAATACGAATCAATGAAAGCTAAGCATTACAAAAGAATAATCACTAGTGTTAATGGATCTTAGAGGCAATTTGCTCTAAAGATATAGTCTCTTCGCTAGATGAGTTTAAATCTCTTAAAGTAAAATACTGGCTTTCAATTTCTTTTTTACCGATAATTAATACATATCCAATATTCTTTTTGGAGGCAGACTTAATCTGATCGCCAAGCTTTTTATGACTAAAATCTATCGCTACGTTTATTTTCTTACTTCTTAAATAAGCAGCCACTTTAATTGCGTCATCTATAACGTCTTCTCCGGTTGTTACTATATAAATCATAGTTTCCGAAGAAAATTTCGGCATTAAATTATGCAGTTCTAGAAAGTTGCCAAGGGTAGTATCACCAAGTCCAAAGCCAGCGGTTGGAAGCGGTTCAACACCAAATAATCCTACCAGACCATCATAACGGCCGCCACCCATCATCGATCGATTATTATCCGGATGATTATCATTAACTTCAAATACTACGCCATTATAGTAGTCAAAACCTCGCATAATCGTTGGATCGAAAACCACATTATTTATCGCATACTGTTGGCAGCTAGCTATTACTCTTTTTATGTCTATTATCGGTTTGATAGACTTTAATGCTTCCGGTAAAGCTGCCAGGCTACTACAGTTAAGCACCCCGAGCAGCTTTTCGCTGATTCCTTCTTCTTTTTGCTTAGCGCTTAATATCTCATCTACTTTGGCTAAAAATTCGTTGTTTTCCATTTTGGCCTTTCGATCTATCAACTTAACCATGCTGTATGTTTGACTCACGTCCAGCTTTAAGTATTCGTTTAATAAGTGGTCGGTAAAACCGCGATGATTAATTTTGATGGTATACATCTCTCTGTTGGCACCGAAATTCTTAAAAATAGCATCAGAAATCATTATTAGTTCTAGCTCGGCGAGATAACCGACTACGCCAAACAGATCAACATTAAGTTGCCAGTGCTCTCGAAGCCTACCCCGCTGTGGACGTTCATAGCGCCACAGGTTTGGAATTGAAAACCATCTTAACGGATAGATCAACTCCTGTCTTCTGGCTGCTACCATACGGCTGACGGTCGGTGTCATTTCCGGCCTAATAGCAACCTCTCTGCCTCCTCTGTCGATAAATTTATAAGTCTGCTCGTTTACAATCTCTTCGCCGCTTTTTGCTTTATATATCTCAATAGCCTCTAATATTGGGGCATCATATTCTTCATAACCAAACAACTTAACTGTTTGCCTCAGATTACTGAATATGTAGTTTTGTTTTAATTTGTCTTCCGGATAAAAGTCCCGTGCACCTTTATATGGAGTTAGTGGTAAACTCATAATTTTATTCTCTTCACAAACAGTATATAAAAAGGATCAGGTTAACAAAAGTTTATGGTGCCACTGAAGATAAAAATCTTGAGCCGTTACACAGTATAGCTGATTGGTTGATAAACAATCCAAAGCCTGACTTGTTAGAGCAGCTTAGACAAGCCACCGCAACACCGTATGTACAAGCATTTAACTACTGAGGTCACAAGCATTTATAGCGTCACTTTTATTATTACAAGACGTGCCTTGAACCTGTTTTAGTTAAAACAGCAGATTATGGTCTAATGTTGGGTATAGTAAGGTCTAACACGTTGGAAGATAGTGTGCCCGTGAGGTAGTTAACCTTGCACCACCCTACAGACTTGGAGGGTATAAAACAAACCAGTCTACCCACACAGCTTCGGCTGATTTGCTTTCCGTCATTACTAAGCTAAAGACACCTTTAGATGTAGAAGACGGAGTTTATATGTGGGTAAAATTAAAACTTCTGTAGAGGCTGATGGCGATTTGCTATTGGTTGAGCTGATTGAACTACTTCAAAAATAGACGAACATGGTAAGTTAGCTAAATTAAATGCGGTGTCCATATCTGACAATAACGGAGGGCGTATAGAGCCATAAGGCACTCTTAGTAATTAAAACTCTTTTCAATCTTCTGCCAGACCTTCTGGTATGCTGAGTATATATTATTGGTTATACCAAGAGTAAGATCATACTGATAGTTATTATCTGCTCCAATAACTATAATGACGGTGTTGCCACCATCACTGGATTCCTGATGTGTGCAAATTAAATCCTTCTGTCCACTATTTGTAGTTATCCAGTTACAGTTACCGTAATCAGTGTTAAATACTGTGGGGTTTGCAGTTTTTATAGAGTTTGCAAAATTACCTTGTCCAGTTTTAAGCTGGGTCAGTTCTTGAGTCGGTGTAATGTTAAATTGTTTCAGGATAGAGCTAAAAGGTATAGCCCCCATTATTATTCCTAGTTTAGTTGTTCCACTTTCATATTCATAAGCAGCTTTGGTATCTTTATTAGCCGCAAGAGCTTTTGTACTTACAGACATAATTGATGAATACTGAAAGCTGAAACTAATACCGTCTTTATTATAGTTTTCAGTAGTTAGTTTAGCGTATACAGAGTGGTCTTGCTGTGAGTACCAATAATAAAATCCACTTGCTCCCAACAGTAGTACCGCCACTAAACAAACTAGTAATACGATGAGTCGTTTACGTTTTTTACCCTGTTTTTCTCCCTTTTCTATACTGACTTGAGATATTGGGCTAGATGGTGAACTCACGTATCCTGTTTGGGGTTCAGGATATATTGTACTAGGACTTGAAGGTAACTGTTGAGTGTTGTTATCGGGTAATGGAGTATTTATGCCAGGTGGTTCTAGTTGCATGACAGCGGGTGTGGTATTAACTGTTGGTTCAGTATTTGTAGATAGATCTGATGATAAAGGTTGAATAATCTTCGTACTACCACCAGGTTGCCCGACATTAGGTGGTTGAATTGCAGAAGTATCTGTTTGTTGAGGTAAATCAGGATTAGAATTTGCTTGGCTTTGGTCTGGTTGCATTTGGTTTGGATTTTAATGTTATTAGGCTCATTCTAAGCACTTTTTATTGCTAATACAACAACTAAAATAAGCATGATAACGCCGTAGCATATTAGAGGCAGTCTGAGCCAAAAGATTACACCAGCAACAAGTAACTCTATAACTAACCATGTCCACCATGACATACCAATATCAAACAGAAAATTATTTTGGTACTTTAGGTCGGATTGTATATCAGGTGACTCCTGTCCTGCTACACCATCAACTATCGCTTGTTCTTCACGTTCTTTCTTATCATCTTTCAAAATTGTCTGTGCCACTAATTCTGTGTCTTTGGGGTCTTTTTCAAAGGCAGCAGTTGCTGGGTCTGGCGGTTTAGGTTTAGACCCATACTGATAGTCATCAGCAGCCATTTCTATCGCTTCATCCTGATAGCCTTGCTTGAGTAACTCCTGCTTAGCTTGGTAAAAGGTTAGTCCTTGACTAGCATACAGTTTCAATGATTCAACAATTTTTGGGTCAGTTTCAGGCATGAAGTAATAGTACCAAAAAGAACATCTACACAGTAGGTGGACTATTTTAGCTAAATGTTACTTGGTATAATTAAAGTAGAGATATTTAAAGTAGCAGCGACACAAAAAACCAGAGAACAGTTTATTGAACTTAGAGCTGAAAACATCAACTTTGATAAAATTGCAAAACAATTAAAGGTGTCTAAAAGCTCTTTGATATTGTGGTCTAAGATTTACGAATTAGATATACAAAACCTGCGAGCCATTACCGATGAATCATTAAACCAACGCTACAAGGCAAGTCAAGAACACCGCCTACAAATGTGGTCAGAACATCTTGAAAGTGTCCGAGAGGAGCTTAAGGGTCAAAAAGTAGTTAAACCATTTGACGCTGAACTACTTACCCCCACTAAACAAGTTACTTGGAACGGATAGTACCAAAACTAGACTAAAACTACACCACTTTGCACTTTAACAATTTATGACCCTAGCTCCTTATAGTTATGGTTTTAGTGGGGTACTTATAGGGTAAATTAGCTATAATCTAGGCATGGCACTTAACCAAGACGCTGATGAAGAAGAAATTGATCTTACGAAGCTTTGCTATATGCCGTACGCTAGGCGTTCAACCGAAGACAAAAACAAGCAGGTGCGGTCATTAGGTGACCAAATTAAAGAGTGTCGGAAGTTCACTAAAGACAACGACTTGCATATCATTGGTGAGCCGTTAAAAGAGAAGAAATCTGCCAGACGCGCTGACGGTGATAAATATGAGGGTGTAACCAAGTTCTTGCTAGAAAAAGGTTATGAGCGAATTACAAAGGACAAGAAATTACAGCGTGTTATTAAGCCAACCAAAAACGCCATTGCTAAAATGTTCAAAGACCCCTTTTATTACGGGGTACTTGTGCAAGCAAACCAAACTATTGACCTAACAACGGTTTACGATTTTGAGCCTATGATAGACAAAGAAATCTACGACCAAGTGCAACTACTTGGCTATGGGCGAGCCAAAGACAAGAAGGACAAAAAGCGAGCTACCTTCTACCCATTACACGGCTTTGTTTACTGTGCAGTTTGCGATAGCAGCAAATACATGATGGTCGGTAAGATTAAGTCCCGTGATGGTACTCACAAGCTAACCTATCGCTGTGATAACCCAAATTGTTCCTGTAAAGTTAAATCTTTTAGAGCCAAGTTTGTGTTCAATAGTATTGCTGACATGCTGAGTAAGATTGAACTAACAGACGAAGCCTATGACCGTTACAGTAAACAAATTGATAGCATGACTGGTACTAAGATAGTTGCCCTAAAAGAAGAAATTCAAAGCCTTAACGGGGTCTTAAACCATATTAAAAAAGAGCTGAAAGATAGAGGACTAGCAATTGTGAACTACCAGCCAAGCTCACCTATCTACAAGAATAACGAAGCCCGTATAAGCGAACTGACTATTGAACAGGCTGAACTTGAAACCAAGATAAACGAGTTGAATAGTAAAATTGTAGACCCAAGCCAAATTAAGGTCAGCAAAGAGGAGTTCTTGAACACTTTCAAATTAGCACCTGCTAAGATACGGGCAGGTAGTGCAGTAGAAAAAGACGCTATGTGCCGTATATTGTTCTTGAACCTAAGAGTAGATAATGAAAAAGTGACTAGCTATCTATGGCGTGAGCCGTTTAGAAGCCTAGTTACAGCAATTGAAAACTCTGCTGGTGCGCGGGAGAGGACTTGAACCTCCATGGGTTACCCCGCTAGCTCCTAAGGCTAGTGCGTCTACCATTTCGCCACCCGCGCGGATGATTGTTAGTATATAATTTTACCTTAAACTGTTTTGGCATCATAGTATAAAATAACAAGATTAAGTTGTTATGAAAATAAACCTTATGCCCGATAACTCAAGTTCGCTGACACCTAGCTTTAGCTTATTACCTAAAAGCTATAGGCTAGCTTTAAAAACCTATGAACAAATTGCAATTTTATTTTTCATTCCTTCGCTACTAGGTACCCTTGGCGATATATATGCAAGTTCACTCAAATACACACAGTTCGTACATTTTCAATTAACAAACGCGCAGTTAATCGGTCTAATACTATTAATAGTCTGGGTAGTCTTAAGCTTGATCAATTTTTCGCCATCAGTTTACTTCCGCGTTGAATCTTCTAAGGACCGAGAACCACCGACACTTAAAGAGTGTTATAGTATTGGTTTTAAGAAAGCAGCTAAGATCTTGCTTAGCGAGATTGCAGCGATACTTATTATCGCAATCGGTACCATTGCTTTTATTATTCCGGGTGTTTTGGCTTTTAGACGATACATTTTCAGTGCTTACTATGCTGCTGATAATCCGCAGCTATCAATCAGAGACATACTAGACAAGTCTGCTCAAGAAACAAAGCCTTATTCAGCTTCAGTGTATGCAACCTTTGGTGTAGTTATTTTATATTCGTTTATGCTGGAATACATATTAGGTGGATTTGCTATAGGCAGCATCATAATTATCATATTGAACTACCTTATTCTGTTTTTGCCTGTATTGCGTTACCAGGAAATAGTGTCAATCAATCCAACCACCTCTTTTACTTCAAAAATAAATAAAAGATTATCGAATCCTAAAAAACCCTAATTGGCTGTCGCCATAGTTTTTCGTTTTAATTAGTGACAGACTTTCAATTACGGGCAAATCAATCATAGCTGGCCAGGATAATATTAGGATGCCGCCGCCCACTAACCTAGAAGATAGAGCAATGGCGGTATTAACATTGGTTTTATCATAAGGCGGATCAGCAATTACAATGTCAAATAGATCATTGGATGTTCTAAGCCAGCCCTCTACGCTCGAACAGATAAGCTTAATATTACTTATACCTAGAGAACGAATATTGGTACTTATTATATTGGCTGCTTTTTTATTAGCCTCAATTGCTGTCACATTTTTAGCTCCCCTGCTGGCACTCTCAAGTGAAACTGCGCCACTGCCGGAATATGCATCTAATACCGTCAATCCAGAAATGTCGCCTAGGGCAGAAAAAATAGCACCACGCATTTTTTCGCTCATTGGATGGACAAGTTCAGATTTAGGCGAGGCATAAATCCGTCCTTTTAAGGATCCGGAAATAATGCGCATTATAATCCTAATGCCTCTTGAACAGCCCCATACCAGACTAAAGTTACAGACTGTACTAAGGTCGGCACTAAATTATCCTTTACTTCTTTAGCAAGATCCCTAGTCCATCCCAAGTTATAGAAGCGGTTGTAGTAGTCTTTATTAACAACATTAACTGCAATATTACGGTACCATTCCTGCAAATTATGACTTTGCACCAGATACATTTGGTTCCCAAGGCATAGATTATGACTAATTTTTAAAGGTTTAATCATGGTCGCTATGCCAATTTCAAATGCGGCGTGAGTCATAAACAGACCTTTCGGCCCCCAGAATTTCCAGTTATTTATGATCTTCTCCACTATATTAGTACCAGGCATCATGATCTTTTCCTTAATAGATATGCGTGAATCAAGGCTTTGGCCACCCCGAAGCTCGACAACTTTTTCTCCGTAAGGAAAATGATGGGCGGGTGTCAGGCCGTCGACTATCGCGTGTGCTAGCCAAGCTGCTTCAAATGAAGACCTAATCATATCGTTATGCTTTAAACTGTCTACTAATTGCAAATAATGATTTTCAATAATTTTAAGTAATTCTACGTCACTCTTGTCGTGAGGCTGAAAATAATGCCACGGTTCATCTTTGGCCGGGCTTTTCCTCTTAATGGCATCAGGCCCATTACAGCCCTCAAAATGCAGTATATTAGCAATCGAAGGAAATTTTTCTTGATTCTTTAACAACTGTGACAGCTGTTTTTCAGCCAGCCTATCAATTTTTTGGTGAGCACCTAAAAAGCGTCCTGAGGCATGAGTTAGTGTCGATCCGGCGTACATTATTATTCGTCTTACTTCATCTGTCTAAATTTAATTTAAGTATGTGAGTTGTTGCGCTTGTTCAACAAGTCGCATTAGACTTTTATATTCTAACAGTTTTTGATCTGTTTCAAAGAATATTTCTACAGCTTTTCTTGCTACATTAATTAACATCGCATCATCTAAAGTCAGCAGGTTCAAGCCAGACTTACCATGTTGAAGCTTCCCATAAATAGCTCCTGGCCCACGAAGTTTCAGATCTAATTCACTCAATTTAAATCCATCATTTATATGCACAAATTCTCTTAATCGAGGTGATGGCTGAGAAGCATCGTTTAATATTAAATAGCAGTGGCTAGCATAAACACCCCTGCCAACACGGCCCCTTAACTGATGAAGCTGTGCCAGACCAAACCTATCAGGTCCGTAAATGGCCATTACAGTCGCATTTGCCACGTCGACACCAACTTCGATAACCGTAGTTGCTACCAGCACTTTAATTTTGTTGTTAACAAAGTTTTTCATAACTGATTCCTGCTCTTTAGCATTTAACTGTCCATGGATAATACTAACCTTATATTCATTCAATAGTATTTGTATCTGTGCAAACACATATTCTAAGGATTGCTTATCTGTTTTATCTTTTGAGTGGATGTACGGACAGACAATGTACGCCTGACGCCCACTTGCCAGTTCCTGTCTTAATTGTCCGATAAAAGAATTAAAGCTGGAAGGCGCAACAAGTTCAGTCGATATTGTTTTTCTCTTATCCGGCATGGTTTTTAACCTTGATATATTAAGGTCACTAAGTATGGTTAAGGCCAAAGATCTTGGTATAGGCGTAGCCGTAAGACTCAAAAAGTGGGGTAAATGTCCGGTTTGTTTTTGCAAAGTCATTCTCTGGTCCACGCCAAAGCGGTGTTGCTCGTCAATTATAATTAAAGCTAAGTCGTTATAATCAATATTGCTTGTTAGAAGGCTATGTGTCCCAACAATAAAAGTTCCCTTAATAGCATTAGCCTTAGTAGTTGTCTTATCCTTTAACTTTTTACTCATACTGCCTGTTAGCAGTATTAGCTTGTCATCCATCGCCAATGATCTAAGCAAAGACTTTACAGTACTGTAGTGTTGTCTGGCTAGAAGTTCGGTAGGAGCCATAAAAGCGACACTAAAACCTTCTGCTATAGCCATGACAGCAGCCATGACAGCTACAACCGTCTTACCGCTACCGACGTCACCTTCAACTAATCGATTCATCGGCAGGTCAGACTGCATGTCTTTGTATATCTGCCAGATAACTCTTCGTTGGTCATCAGTTAATTCAAAAGGTAGTTTTGCAACGAAAGAACGGGCAAGATCTACTTTAAATGCTACTACTGGAGATCTTTGTGACAGTCTTTGCCTAGTTGACAGTTCATTGGCTAAGAGTAGAGGAAATAACTCATTAAATTGCAATCGTAGCTTTGCCTTTTCTAACTGCATAGCGTTTTGTGGGAAATGTATCTGGCTGATTGCCCAGTTAAAATGACAGAGGCCAAGGTCTTTAATAATGTATTCTGGCATGATTTCTTTAAGTTTTTCGGCTAACGGTAATACCTTACTTACTGCCCGTCTGATGATGTTACTATTTAAGTTTTTAGATTCGGGATAAACAGGTACAATCCGGGCACTGTTAATAGGAACACCGGACTCTAATTCAATACTAGGGTTAATCATTGCATAATGATGGTTAGATAACTTGTAAAGGCCGGAGATATAGTAAACTTCACCGGTCTTAATACCTGATTGCCGATAAGGCTGGTTAAACCATACTAACCGGATACTATCAGTTTCATCATTAGCTATAGCCTCGGTAATCGATAATCCGCGTCGAGCTCTGTGTGTTTTTACGTTATTGATCTTGGCCTTAATAGTCGCCTGGCCTGGTTTTATTTGTCTGATAGGAACTATATGACTAAAATCATCATATTTACGGGGTACATATAGTAGTAGATCTCGTATGGTCACAATTTCTTTTTGCTTAAAAGCTTCTGAGATTTTTGGTCCGATACCAGATATAGAATCAATCGGATCGCTAAGCTTCATAATTAATTAACTAATTCTACTAGTGCAGTATCTTTAAAAGCCTTGCCTCGTCGCAACAGTAATTTGCCGTTAATAAAATCATCACTGTTAAATGAATCTCTACTAATACGTCGGCTATTAATGTAGACTGCACCCCCATTAAGTAGCTTTTTAGCTACTGTATTTGACTCAGCTAAACCACTTTCAATTAACGACTGAATTACACTACCGTTTATGCTTGTAGTAGTTGATTTAATTTCTTCTCTAAGATAGTTAAGTTCTTGATTGCTAGCTTCTCCAATTGATTGACTGCCGTTTAAATACCTAGTTATCGTTCTAGCCTTTTCGAAAGCAATCTCACCATGAACCAGCCGGGTTACTTCATCGGCTAGCGCAAACTGGGCAAGGCGCAATTTAGGATTACTATTGTGCTCCGTCATAATATTATTTATCTGATCTTTGTTCAGTTCTGTATAGATTTTTAAGTATTGTTCAGCTGTTTCATCTTCGCTATTAACCCAAAATTGATAGAAAGCTGATGGTGATGTTTTGGTTGCATCTAACCATATGGCACCACCTTCACTTTTTCCAAACTTAATACCAGTTTGCGGGTTTACTATCAACGGGCCAGACCAAACATGGGTAACATCTCCGGTAATACGCCTGATTAAATCAACACCGGCAATACTATTACCCCATTGATCTGAACCACAAACCTGAAGATTAACTCCATGGTTTTGATGCAGATAAAGAAAATCATAGGCTTGAATCAAAACATAACTAAACTCTGCATAGCTGATGCCACTGCCTTCTTCTCCTAATCGCGACTGGACAAATTCGCGGGACAGCATTTGCCTCATAGGTACATGCTTACCTACTTCTCTTAAAAATTCCAGGTAGCGGAAATCACGAAACCAATCGTAGTTATCTACTATTTCAATCGGTAAGTCTCGAAATATATATTTATATTGGTTGGTTATAGCTAACTTATTTGTCTCTAAATTATCTTTAGATAATAGATGTCTTTCCTCCGCTTTACCATCCGGATCACCGATCATTCCAGTAGCTCCACCCACCAGTAAGACTGCCTTGTGCCCATGTTTTATAAAGTACTTGACCATCATCGCCATGGCCAGGTTACCGACAGTCATAGAGTCAGAGCTTGGATCCACTCCCCAGTAAAATATAAACTTTTCACTATCTAGCTTTTTGATGTCTTCTAATGTTGTCTGATTGACGAAACCACGCCAAGTTAATTCTTCTGACAGAGTCATCATATTTTTCCTGTTTTATCTATATTAACAATAACACCTTAAAATAGTATTATTAAACTTAAGAAAAAGTTAAACATGATATACGATTTAATCTCAGCATACTTTGCTATAATGCTAGCTAACATATTTTTTAAACTCATCGAGGGAAACTGTGAGCAAAAAGGGTTCTAATAATCGGCAACGCAGCCGTAACCGAAACAGACAAACAAAAGCAAACTCGATACGCTTAAACAGTAGTATTACTAGTCGCCGGAAAGCAAATAAAGCCGCCAGACAGGCAGCTAAAGCTGAATACCTGGCCAGCCTACCTAAGGAACGCTGGAAAAGAATGGCCGCCAGACTACGACCAAAACACTTAATTGAATACTGGTTCTCCCGCGAAGGAGCCATAATGGCTCTTAAAATTATCGGTATTGGAATAGTTGCCTGTTTCTTCCTTATTATTGGTGTATTTGCCTATTTTCGTAAAGATGTAGTTGGATTTGATAATATTTCTGGTGGCAACCTTGGAGGCAGTATTAGCTTTTATGATCGAACAGGCAAGGTCTTACTCTGGCAGGATTACGGCTCAGTTAAGAGGGTGCCTGTCAGTTATAATCAGATTAGTCCATATATTAAAGAAGCGACCGTAGCAATTGAAGATAAGAACTTTTACCACGAATCAGGTATAGATGTTTTATCAATTTTTCGCTCAGGAATTCATGACTTAATTCATCCCGGCCAAGGCCTTCAGGGCGCGTCAACCATCACCGAACAAGTTGTCAAGTTAAATAAAGGGTGGAAAGACCCACTAACAATCTCTGAAAAGATTAAAGAGATCATTATGGCTGTAGAGGTTAGCCGCCAGTATTCAAAAGCTCAAATATTAAATGCTTACTTAAACCTTGCGCCTTACGGTAGCTTAGATTATGGTGTACAGGCTGCAGCAGAAGATTACTTTAATACCAGCGCCGCCAATCTAACACTTGCTCAATCGGCAATGCTGGCAGCCATACCGCAGGCGCCAGGTGTATACTCACCTTACTCAAGTCCTCAGTTCAACCCCTATGCAACTGTTAACTACTTTGATTCAACCGCATTGACAGCACGGGCTCATTACATCCTAGATCTAATGGTTCAGCAACATATGATTACTTCAAAGCAAGCTGCCGCAGCCAAGGCGGTTAACGTTCTTTCCGAAATACATCAGATGAAACCAAAATATTCAAATATTCAATATCCTTATTTCTTAGAAGCAGCCAAGCAGCAATTGATAGATAAGTACGGACAAAAGTTAGTTAATCGGGGAGCCTGGAAAGTGATAACTACTCTTAGCGTACCGCTGCAGAACCTAGCTCAAACCGAAATTGCCAATAATACATATAATGCGCTGCATACAGGAGGGGCTGACGAACAGGCACTGGTTGCCGAACAAGTATCAACTGGGCAGGTAGTTGCCTATGTCGGTGGCGAGAACTTTAATAACCCGATTGATGGCCAAGTAAATTATGCGGCTATCAATATAAATCCGGGATCTACGATTAAGCCATATGTTTACTCTACTTTCATTAACAATCCGAAAAATAATGCCGGTGCAGGATCGGTAGTTTATGACGTACAGCAGCCTTTGCCTGGTTATCCATGTACGATCAAAAAGATTCCAAGCCAGGGTGGAAACTGTCTCGAAGACTATGATTACCGATACCCAGGTGCTGAGACACTGCGCTATGCTCTGGCTGGTTCAAGAAATGTCCCAGCAGTTAAAGTAGGCCTGATGGCCGGTATATCTAATATACAAAATATGGCTAGTAAGATGATGGGGTATCCGGATGCATATCATTGCTACAAAGTAGGCACTAATGTACTAACTGACGGTCCGGCCCAGCAGACTACCTGTTACGGATCGGCCGCTATTGGCGATGGTTTTCTCCACTTAGATCAAACAGTCAATGGTTTTGTAACCTTAGCTCGCCTTGGCAAAGAGGTACCACAGACGTATATTCTGAGCGTTACAGACTCGAGCGGCCATACAATCTATCAATGGAAACCATCCCAAGGAAATCAAGTTCTAAATCCTGATACGGCATACATTATGGATAATATGCTGTCGGACCCTCGGGCAACATACTTACCTGGATCTTGCAATAACTATACCTGTACGCCTATTTCTCAGTTCGGTTATAAATGGGAGAGGTACAACGGTTGGGACATAGCAGTTAAAACCGGTACGACTAACCAGGATCAGAGTGGTTTAATGGCTGGTTGGAATACGCAGTATGCGGTCGTGAGCTGGGAAGGCTATCATACAGTTGCCAAAACATTAAAACTAGGTACCCAGGAAGAAGTAACAGAGCCTATTACCAGAGGCTGGATGCAAGGGGCATTAAACATGCTTAACACTAAGCCTGTTAACTGGGTTCAACCAAGCGATATTAAGGTTCTCCCTGCTTTCGTTCAGCGAGCACATGTCGGGCTTGGGTCTGAAGAGCCTGGACCAAGCAAAGAATTATTCCCATCATGGTTTAAACCAAAGAGTTCATCCGGAGGTACAGAAGTAATCGATCGAGTTTCTGGAAAATTAGCCACCTCTTGTACGCCGGCAGATGCTAAAGAAACAATTTATGCCAACACTGCAGCCAACGCCTGGTCCGTAGATCAGTTTTACCCACCGAATCAGACATCATCATCTACTACTAGTAACATAACCAGCTATGACAATATACATAACTGTAACGACCAACCACCACAGATTACCTTAACGGCTCCATCGCAATGTTCTAATACGGATAATAGCGGTCAAGGTTGCGCAATCACAGTAACGGCTACTCAAGGAACACATCCCCTAGGCGGCGGCCAATTTGGCGGTACGATAGACATAAGTATTGACGGCAAAGTAGTTAAGACCTTCTCCGTGAGCACATCACCGGCCAGTGTAACCTATTACTACTCACCAACGTCCAATGGGAATGTAACCGTTTCTGCTACTGTTACTGACAGCGTACTATACCAGGCGGAACAATCAGCTACAATGCAGGACATATTCAACCAAACAACCCCGGCTACTCCAACAACAAGCCCTAACACCTCCACGAACAACAGTTCTCCCACAACCGGTGGCAATCCGTAAGATTAACGTCTAAGTTAAGTAAGTATTCAACCCATTCTTGACTTCATCTACTACCATGAGGTTACTGTCAGCCTTCGCTTTACCGGGTGGTTTAGGCCCTATGGCATAAGCAAACCCAAGGGATAATGCTTCTTTAATTCTTTTGTCAATAAAGGGTACATGACGAACTTCGCCAGATAATCCTACTTCTCCAAATACCACCGCGTTATCCTTAAGTTTTTTTCCTCGAGAAGCTGAAGCTATCGCCATAACAACAGCTAAATCGGCGGCAGGTTCAGCCACCTTTAATCCACCGACAATATTCACAAATATATCTTTGTCGCCCAGTTTAAGAGTAGTACGACGCTCCATCATGGCTATTAAAAGATTCAACCTGGATAACTCAAAACCGCTGACCGCCCGCTTAGGGTAACCATAACTGGTAGCATTTACTAAGGCCTGTACCTCTACCAATATCGGTCTGCTACCTTCTATAGTTGCCAGCACGATTGATCCGTCGGTATTCTTTCTTTCCTCAAGTAATACTGCCGATGGATTGTCTACTGCCATAAGGCCTTCATTCTTCATTTCAAATATAGCGGTCTCATTTGTTGAGCCAAAGCGATTTTTAGTTACTCTTAGTAACTTGAGCCCGCCACTATTATCTCCCTCGAGGCTTAAAACTACATCAACTATATGTTCTAATAGCTTAGGCCCTGCTATAGCACCCTCTTTAGTAACATGACCAACGATTATAATTGCCGTGTTACTGGCTTTTGCGGCCGTAGCTAACATAGAAGCACTATTGGTAACTTGAGAAACACTCCCTGCAGCGGCGCCGATTCCTTCGCATTTTAGAGTCTGAATCGAGTCTATAACTACAAGCTGGTGTCTGGAGGATATTATCTCGTCGGTAATTTCGTCGGCATTATTGGATGAGGCTATTTGTAGCTTTTTAGGTTTAAGACCAAGTCTTTTAGCTCTCATAGATACTTGATGCAAGGATTCCTCACCACTTACGTACAATACACTGCTATCCTTAGCTAAAGCAGATGCTAACTGGAGTAACAACGTACTCTTGCCCATTCCTGGCTCACCGCTAATAAGATTAACGCTACCATTAACTATGCCGCCGCCAAATACCTGGTCAATACTAGCTATGCCACTAATCATACGAAATTCATCTGTTTTAAGGCCGTCAATTAAACTCTCACTGTTTAGACTTTGAGTGCTCGATGACTGTTTTATATATACTTCTACATCTAGCGTATTCCATTGGCTACACTGCGGACATTTTCCAGACCAAATGCTAGCATGATAACCGCAAGAGTTACAAACATAACCAGGCTCTTTAATTGCTTTTACCATATTACTGATATATTACATTAATTTTTGGTAATGGTTTGTTGTGGCGAGGCATTTAACGCCTGAACTAACTGCTGTTCTGCAAATGCCAAAGAGTTCCGCTTAGTTACTAGTACATTATATTCATCAATTTCCGATTTAGTTTGGTTGACAATCGAATTGTATTGGTCAACAAGATCATTATAATTAGGAACTCCGTTATTATAAGCGTTAATGTTGCCGCTATTTTTAGAGGCTGTTAAGATAGATTGTTCGGAATCTATTGAGGCTTTTATGTTAGTCAGCTCAGCCTCATTTGAGCTTATCTGTGACTTAAGTACAGCCAACTGCGCATCATCGGCGGCAATTGCTTTTTGCCTATTAGTAAAGGCTGACTGGTAGTTAATATACATCTGGACTATATACTTACGGTTAGTAAAATACAGTCTATAGTGATTCTCGAGCGTAACGGGCAGGTTCATTACTTCTGTTGCCAGTACCGAATATAGTTCATCATATTGTTCACCTGGTTCAGTCTTGGCATAAGCAGCCATTTGTTGTTTTATTTCTGCACTGGTAATATTTTTTTTGTAGAAAGACCACATTTGCTTATCCAGCTTACTTTTATCGCCGCTAGATAAACGAGCATACCCTGCATGAAGCATTTCATAAGCAGCAGTTACAGGTATGATGCCATTTAACTGTGTGTTATGGATATTTAATAAATAAATGCCATTATCGCCGCTATGATAACAGCCTATGACATAGGTCTGTTCAGCTCCGTTAGGGCATTGGGCAGCAAATTGCTGCTTATTCTCAAGTTGCGGTTCGTTGACATAAAAAAGTTTTTTGGCATAGGAAGTCATTGTATCAGTTTTAGCTAAATCAGAGATTGCTTTCGGGGGAGTATATGTTGCTAAAATGTACCAATCCCTTACGGTGCGAGCGTTAGCCAATGTCCATGAACAAGCTGCCAGCAACAATATCAATATTGCCAGCAGTACTAGTTGCCATTTTTTAGGCTTTTGTAAAATTAGTTTA
>JAJZOE010000011.1 GCA_021829145.1 bacterium
AGGGCTATGTTATGCGTCGGTTAATTCGACGGGCTATCCGTTTTGCTTTCGAGCTGGGCATTGAGCAGAATTTTATCGAGGAAGTTACTGGAGTTATAGCCGATCTTTATCATCAGGATTTCCCGGAAGTGGCAGCAAACAGATGCCAAGTTATTGATGTATTATCCAAGGAAGAGAAGTTGTTTCGCCAAACCTTAAGGAAAGGGTTGAAGCAATTGGATAAGCTGGCCGAAAAAGGGGAGCTGGATGGTGAAACTATTTTTGCCTTGTATGACACCTACGGGTTCCCTGTCGAGCTTAGTACCGAAGAGGCTTTTAACAGAGGTCTTAAGTTAGAGCCTAAGTGGAGGATTGTTTTTGAGCACAAAATGGAAGAGCAAAGGCGGCGTTCGCAGACGGCTGCTAAAGGAGCTTTCAAAGGAGGTCTCGGAGGGCACGGAGATATTCATAAGAAATACCATACAGCCACTCACCTACTATATAAGGCTTTAAGGGAAACACTGGGTGACCAGGTTATCCAGCATGGCAGCAATATTACTGAAGAGAGACTGAGATTCGATTTCAGCTATCCTTCCAAATTAACACCTGAGCAGTTAAAGACAGTCGAGGATACCGTCAACGAGCAAATTAAACGTGATCTAATTGTCAGCTGGGCAGAATATCCAACAGATAAGGCGTTGAATGAAATGGGAGCAATGGGTGCTTTCGGTGACCGCTACGGCGATAGAGTAAAAGTCTACTCAATGACACCGAAAGGAAGCAATGTGCCTTATAGCTTTGAAATTTGCGGCGGCCCACACGTCGATCATACTGCTCAGCTAGGTGAGGGAGGCAAGAAGTTCAAGATCACAAAAGAAGAATCATCTTCAGCTGGCATTAGAAGAATTAGGGCTGTCCTGAACTAGACTCGTAGACTTTGTATTTTTTGTGTAAAAGTGTTATAAGCATATTGATGAAAGAACTTGATAAGGTTAGCTTTGAAACTTCGCAATTACTGGGAGTTCAAGCCAAACTTTTAGGAAATATTGAAGTGCCAGAAGCTATGCCTGACCTTATGGAGTTTGTTACAAAGTTTCGCGGTGCTGTTCATAGTGGGATAAAGACCATGATTAGCGGTAAGGAGGAATTCGTGAAGGTAGTGACAATAACCAGAAACAATAATTATCTTGACGAATACCACATAGATGTTCCTAAAGGACAACTTGCGAGTATTAGGTATCAGCTTGGCAGCTGGTCACGCCTGCTGACAGAAAACGAAGGTCGTGGGCTTGTCACCGATATAGGCCAATTACTGTTAAGAATCCAGTAAAAACTCAATTTAATAGTAAAATATAGTCATATCCACAGGATATAGACAAGATCATTTAATGCTGGCAGTTTCTCCTGTCTCAGGTGATATACTAAAGAAATAGTTATGCTTGATAAATTTAAATCTGTCGGCCAACAGGCCGCTAACAAAGCTCTGGCAGTTTCTCGCGAAAAAGCTAAGCTGTTAAAAGAGAGAACTGTTAAAGGGGGTAGTGAGGATAATCATCTGGTAGCTCTGGACATAGGTACAGAGTTTGTAAAGGCGTTGATTGGAAAAATCAATCCAGATGGGAGTATCGATATTATTGGTGTTGGTCGTAGACACCAGGCTCTTAGCGATATGCAGGCTGGAGCTATATCCGATATAGCGTCAGTAGTAGAAAATTGCGATCAGGCTCTCAGCGAAGCTGAAACCCAGGCAGGGGTTAGTGTCAGGCAGGCTGTTATCGGAATAGCCGGTGAACTAGTCAAGGGGACAACAATGACTATAAAGGTTGCTAGAAAAACTGCCAATCAACCGATTGACATAGCCGAGATGGAGAAAATTATCCGTTTAGTTCAGCAGCGGGCGGAAGTTAAGGCCAAACAGCAGTTAGCTTGGGAAATGGGTGGCAAAGAAGTTGCAATTAGGCTAGTGAATAGCGCATTGGTTAATATTGAGATAGATGGCTACCCGGTGACGAATCCGATTGGCTTTCAGGGTAAGGACGTAGTTATTCAGCTTTATACTGCCTTTGCGCCAATGATTCACATCGGAGCGCTTGAAAAGACTGCCCAAGAGCTTGACCTTGATTTACTGGCTGTCGCCGCCGAACCTTTTGCTGTGGCCAGAGCAGTTATAGGGGATAAACAGAATCAAAACCTTAGCGCTATATTAATGGATGTAGGTGGTGGTACAACGGATATAGCAGTAATTGATGATGGAGGCGTACAGGGGACCAAAATGTTTGGTATTGGTGGACGGGCTTATACTCATGCCATAGAAAGAGACTTGGGTATTTCATTTGATCAAGCAGAGACGCTTAAGCTATCGTTCGGATCAAACACGCTACCGCCCCAAAAAATAGCGCCGGTAGAAGCTGCCCTAACAAAAAACGGCTGATGTCTGGATCAATGGTATAGAGCTTGCCCTGGCGGAATTTAGCAAGCTTGATCACCTGCCCCATCGGATGTTCCTCTGTGGTGGAGGAGCTAGCCTGGATATGCTGATGGAGCGACTGGAAGGTGAAGATTGGTACCGAAGTTTACCGCTAACCAGACGACCAATTGTTCACCTGATCAGGCCCGAACAAGTAGTCGGAATTCATGACGATACCGGCAAAATAAAGGACCATACCTACATCACGGCTATGGGTCTACTAAGAGTTGGATTAGACACATTACAATTTAGCGGTAGCGAAACTGGCGGTATTCGTGAGAAACTTGACAGGATGTTAAGTGTATAGAAATGGCTGATACTAATAAAGACACTATCTACGTTGACGTCGATGACGAAATAACAGCCTTAATCGATAAGGTTAGAGCTAGTAATGGCAAAGTTGTTGCTTTGGTTTTGCCGAAGCGTGCAACCGTTCTTCAATCAATCGTTAACATGAAGCTTCTTAAGCGTGCCGCCGAAAACGAAAAGAAGCATCTGGTTCTAATAACTACCGAAGCGGGTCTTATGCCTCTGGCTGGTGCGGTTGGTCTACATGTTGCTAAGGCACTGACAGCAAAACCTGAGATACCTCCCGGGCCAGATATGGTCGGTGCTGGTTTTACTGATGCCATTGAAGAAGACTTGAATATGCCACTAGACGACGAGGAAGTTCCTGATCTGACGGCTAAAGCAGGCAAAAAAGCGACTGTGGGAGCACTTGCTGACGCAGCGACTAAGACTAATGACAAGCAAGGTGATCTGGAAACCCTTAACCTAGATGATGAAGAGGACGATGATAAAACCAAAGTAACGGAAATGTCAATTCCGGCGGCCGCGGCAGCTGCCTCAAAAGTCAAACCGGATAAGAAGCTTAAGGTACCTAATTTTGACCGTTTCAGACTGTTGCTTATCCTGGGCGTACTGGTGCTTATCGGAATAATAGTACTAGGAGTCTTTGCTCTCAGCGTATGGCCTCATGCAGTGATAGACATTAAGACCAATGCCAGTAATGTTAATACTAATCTACCTTTAACCCTGGACCCACAGGGTCAAACCGCCGACTACGCTACCGGTGATATACCGGCGAAAACAGTCAGTGAGCAAAAGACATTTACTCAAACAGTAAATACTACCGGACAGAAGAATGAAGGCACCGATGCTACCGGATCCGTTACAATGACGGCAACCGATTGCGGCCCAAACTATCAGTACTTCACTAACTATGGTCAGCAATTCACCATACCTGCCGGCACAGGATTAAGCTATAACAACCTGACATACATAACACAGAACGATACAACCATGACTCTTAACTATAAGAAAAGCTTTAGCGGGAATACCCCGTCTTGCGCTTTATATGATTCATCGGGCCCCACAAATATATCGGCTCAAAACCCCGGATCTACTTACAATGCTCAAATTAACAATGCTACAGTTTCGGGATACCCAAATGTTCAAGCAAGTGGTTCTGCAACTGGTGGGACAGATAATATAGTGCAAGTAGTGTCTCAAGCCGATGTTAATACCGCAGCTTCTAAGGTAAGCGCCAATGACTCTGGTACTGTAAAGCAAGATCTAATGAACCAACTTAGAGGAGAGGGTCTGTATCCAATCGGTGTTACCTTTGCCAGCGAACAACCTCAGATCACACCTAACCCTAGCGTTGGTACCGTGTCCAATACCGTAACTATTACCGAAACCATAACCTATACCATGTTCGGTACCAAACAATCTTATTTAGACGCCGCCTTGGATGCTAATATCCATAGCCAAACTTCCAAGAACCAAAATATAATTAATAATGGCTTGAATCAGAATTCGTTTAAACAAAACGGAGTCAGTGGCTCGGCCGATCAAGTGACCCTAGCTACAGTCGCTACTGTCGGTCCGAATATATCGGTGAGCGAAATTAAGACAGAAGTTGCTGGTAAATCTCCCAAAGAAGCTATTGCCGTAATTAAGAATAATCCGGATGTGACAACTGTCTCGATTAGACTTAGTCCTTTCTGGGTAAGTAGTATTCCGTCAAACCAATCAAAAATTAGTGTAAAGGTTGCTAAACCGACAAAGTCGGTATAACCGTTAAGAGGTAACTTTATGGGTCAATCATCGGCCAGCGTAATCGGGTTGGATATTGGGACTGTCAGAATTGGCGTCTCTAAAGCTAGCTGGCCGGTAGGCCTTCCTTCGCCAATGACCACTTTAATTAATAATCAGGCCTTCTGGGACAACTTCACGCAACTTGTTAAGGAGGAAAATGTAAAGTTTATCATTGTCGGTCGTCCAAGGGATATGAGTAGTCAGGTTACTAAACAGACAGCCTACGTTGATAACTTTATAGCTCAAATTAAAGCTAAGATTGACAGACCACTATATATACAGGACGAAGCAGTAACTTCCATTAGAGCAGAGGAAGAACTGAAGGCACGTGGCAAGCCATATAAAAAAGAAGATATCGACGCTTTAAGTGCGACCTATATTCTTGAAGATTATTTAAGAGACCATCAGCATGAAGAGAATAAAAAGTAGAGTACCAATGAAGATATGGATTACCGGCGCAGCTATTTTGGTTATATTTATACTCGCCGTAATCGGTGTTCGGCAATACTATTATGTTAATCTCAAACCGGTAAGCGACAGCCAAAAAACAGTTATTGTCACAATCCCTCAAGGATCCACTATTAAGCAGATAGGCGATTTGCTGGCTACCAAAAAGCTAATTAGATCTTCGTGGGCCTTTGAATGGTATGTTCATAGTGCCGATATGACCAATAATTTAGAAGCCGGAACCTTTGCTTTATCTCCCAGCGAATCGCTACAAACAATTGTTAACACAATTGCCTCAGGTCATGTAGCTGAAGGCACAGTTACTATATTGCCTGGTAAGACAATTGCCCAAATAAGAAGCTATCTAATAAATCAAGGTTTCTCGCCCAGTAACGTTGATGCAGCTTTAAATCCGGGACTTTATAGCGATCTGCCAATTATTGCCGATAAGCCCGCAGCAGTTAATACATTAGAGGGATTACTCTTCCCTGATACTTTCGACAAAACATCAGCTACCAGTGCTTCTTTCATCATCCGCGAATCTTTAACCGAGATGGGTCAAAAAATCACGCCGTCGATGCAAAAAGCCTTAGCCCAAGAAGGCTTAAGTGTCTACCAAGCGATAACTTTAGCCTCAATTATTCAGCAAGAAGTTGCCAAGCCGTCAGACATGGCCCAGGCTGCCCAGGTGTTCTTATCTAGATTAAGTCAAGGTATGCCACTCGGCTCAGACGTTACTGCCAATTACGGGGCCGTCATAAACGGGCAGCAGCCATCACTTTCTTATAATTCTCCATTTAATACTCTTAAGCACAAAGGTTTACCACCTACACCTATCGGTACAGTTAGCTTAAATGCGCTAAATGCTGTAGCTCATCCGGCAAATACAAACTGGCTTTACTTTGTAACCGGAGATAACGGTGTAACCTATTTCGAGAGTACGCTTCAACAGCATAACGCTGATACTGCCCAATATTGCCATAAACTATGCGCCCAGCCCTAATAAATCCCCACTATAATAGGGGCGGGCTTTTTCTCTTCTTGATGCTTTTGATAAAATTAAGATGTCCGATTGAATGCCGTTGTATTGGATATATATTGGACAATGGAGAAGCACGAGATTAACAAGACTATTTCGCGCAGCCTAGAACTAGGCGCCTGGCCTCTGAAAAACAAGACGTCAGCTAAGTTTATCACCTTCCTGCATTATAAAATCGCCAAAAAGCGGTTGTTTAAGTATTCTATTTTTGCTGGTAATATTCTGTTGCTGGGCGTGGTAATTTGGTTTGTTGTCTTATCACCACAGACAGTACCGCAAAGTCCAGCTTTAATTGATGCGCAAAATGGTTCTAGTACTGTTAATCCTTTGGATCAGTTGGCTTCTGCTTCAATTGCATTAACTGTAGCCCGAATGGATAACCTGCCGGAAGCTACGCCGATCATGAACCAGGCAGACAGTGAAACGGCCTTATTATCCGTCGCGCCAACCAATGACAGCATAGTTAGTAAACCACAAGTAGTGGCAACCGATTATGTGTCGAACAAAGACATAAAAACGTACGTGGTTAAATCCGGTGATACGATTACTTCTATAGCTCAGAAGTTTAACATATCTGTTAACAGCATATTATGGTCAAATAATCTTTCCGGCAACGATATTACACCAGGGGTTAAACTTTTAATACCACCAATCAGCGGTATTATTTATACTGTCAAAGCAGGAGATACTCCTGCTTCATTGGCAAAAAAGTACCAATCAGATGAAAACTTGATCATCGCTTACAACGACGCAGAAATAAAGGGCATATATACGGGTGAGCGTATTATTATTCCCAATGGCACTATTCCAAGCGTAGTAAGCTATAACAACAGTGTCACTGCTTCGTATGGCTGGGGCTACCAGGCATCATATGGCTACAATGGATATGATTTTGGTTATTGTACCTGGTGGGTAGCGAAACTAAGAGCTGATGCCGGCGATCCTTTGCCCGATAATCTGGGCAATGCCTCAACCTGGGCTATTAGGGCGCAACAGTTCGGTCTTCCAGTCGGTACTACACCGGCAGTAGGTGCGGCAGTGGTTACTTCAACCACTGCCGACTACGGCGAGGGGCATGTTGCTTACGTGACGGCTGTACATTCTAACGGGACTATTACCATTAGCGAAATGAACCGTATTGCCTGGGATGTAGCTGATACAAGGGTTATTCCTAGCGCCGGATTTGAGTACATCTATTGATAAGCGTCAACTACTGGTATAATTTCAACCTCCCTAAGGAAAATCGTTAATGAATTTTATTGATCATGCAAATATTACTGCAGTCGCTGGAAATGGTGGCGACGGACACGTCAGTTTCCGTCGTGAACGCTATGTATCTAAAGGCGGCCCTGATGGCGGGGATGGCGGGGATGGCGGGGATGTTATTTTAAAAGCCAGCAATAGCACTAGCAGCTTGGCAACCTTTCGCTATAGTAAACAGCTTAAAGCCGAGTCTGGTCAGCCGGGAGGCAATAAACGTAAACACGGTAAAAGCGGTAAAGACCTTATTGTGGCTGTTCCAGTCGGTACTGAAGCTAAAACCCCTGATGGCCAAGTAATTGCCGATTTGACGTCTGTTGGCGAGATGGTAGTTATAGCATTTGGTGGGCAGGGAGGATTTGGTAATGCGCATTTTGTCAGCTCCACCCGTCAGGCGCCAACCTTTGCTGAAAAAGGCGAGCCTGGCGAGGAAAAACCTCTTATTCTAGAGCTTAAGATGCTGGCGGACATTGGCTTAGTCGGTTTGCCCAATGCTGGAAAATCAACATTGCTTGCTGCTATTTCCAATGCTAGGCCTAAAGTAGCCAACTATCCTTTTACTACTATTAACCCTTCTGTCGGAGTAGTGGATATAGACAAAAACGATAGTTTGTTATTTGCAGACATTCCGGGATTGATCGAAGGAGCCGCAGAAGGAAAAGGTCTGGGACATGACTTTTTAAGACACATTGAACGAACCTCTGTTATTGTTCATGTTATCGATGCTTATGTGGATAATATAGCCAACGCTTATACTACGATTCGCACCGAGCTTGCGGCTTACCGAAAAGAACTGGCTAAACGACCGGAAATCATTGTTATTAATAAGGTAGAGGGACTTGATCAAGAAATAATTGAAGATTTAATGTCTAATCTTCGTCGGGTAATTAAAAAAAAATCCACACTGATACTGCCAATATCTGCCAAAAGTGGCCTGGGAGTAAGACAATTAATTTTATTTGCCAAAAAAGCCAAGGATAAAGCAGACCAAGCAGCTTCTAAAAATGAGGTTGAAGAAATTTATGAGTACAGCTTAGGTGATACATCCAGGGCTTGGACTGTCACCAGACAAGTTGACGGAAGCTTTCTCATTAAAGGGGAGAGAATTGAACGTTTTGCTCTAAAAACAGATTTTAGAAATGATCAGGCTGCCGCTAGATTTATGGATATCTTGAAAAAACGGGGTGTTATGCATGAGCTAAGCCGGCAGGGGATAGTACGGGGAGATAAGATTGTTATTGGTGATAAAGGGGAATTATTTTATTGAGCCAGCAAGATAGCCTTTTCTTTTATGATTTGGAAACCAGCGGCATCTATCCGGATAGCGCCCGTATTATGCAGTTTGCCGGTCAGCGGACCGATCTTGACCTTAATCCGACTGATGAACCAATTAATTACCTGATCAAGTTATCAGAAGATATACTGCCCGATCCCAGTGCTGTATTAGTCCATGGCATAACGCCGCAGCAAACAAGACTCGAAGGCTTATCGGAGGCTGAATTTTTGGACGTATTCTACCGGGATATCGTAAAACCGAATACCACCTTCGTTGGCTTTAACAATGTCCGTTTTGATGATGAATTTATCAGATACTTAAATTTTCGCAATCTCTATGACCCATATGCCTGGGGCTATGAAAACAACTGTTCACGTTGGGATATCTTAGACGTAGTTAGATTAACGAGGGCTTTAAGGCCTGAAGGCATCAATTGGCCTATTGATCAATCAGGAAAAAGCGTCAATCGGCTGGAGCTGCTTACTAAAGCTAATAATATAGAACATCTTGCAGCGCACGATGCTCTGTCTGATGTCCGAGCTACCATTGCTCTGTCCAGGCTTATAAAAGAAAAGCAGCCTAAGCTCTATCAGTACCTGTTCAATTTACGAAAAAAAGACCAAGCCGGCAAACTAGTGAATTCCAACCAGCCATTTATTTATACCTCTGCGCACTACCCTTCTGCCCAGTTTCACACGACCGCTGTAGCTAAGATTGCCGATCATCCTGATTCATCAAACGTAATGGTCTTTGATTTAAGGGCTGATCCTTCCCCTTGGATGAATAAAAAAGCCATAGAACTGGCGGAAGCTTGGCGTTATAAAGAAGACAGGACTGAAGATGAACCACTATTACCTGTTAAGACAATGAAACTAAATCGCTGCCCGGCTATCGCTCCATTGAGTGTTATTAAGGATAAGGCAACTTCAAAAAGACTATCACTTGACCTTAATGTTATTGACCAGCATTACCAAATTTTAATGGCAAGCCAGAATGCGTTTGCCAAAGAACTCAACCTTGCCGTGGTTATACTAAACAACGAACAAACTAAGCGTCAAGCTGACAGACCTAGACCGGTAGACGTCAGGTTATACGACGGATTTTACTCGGATAGCGATAGAGGGAAGATGAAAGTCTTACATCAAAACGAAACGGCGGATAAGATCCGATTGTTTAGGCAAACTTTTAGCGATAAACGTTTAAAGCAGATTACCAGCCTTTATCTTGCCCGAAATTATCAAAATGAACTAACTAGCGAGGAGAGGTCTGGATGGGACAGCTATTTAAATAAAAGATTACTAGCAGGTGGTAGCAAAAGTAGTTTGGCTTATTATTTTCAAAAGATTACCAAGCTTATGGATGAGAAGAAGGATAACAGAAGCCAGTTGCTTCTCGAGGATCTCAAGCTATATGGGGAGTCGTTAATCCCTAGTGATATAAGCGAAGACACGGTTATTGATGAGACGGTTTATTAAAATCGATGTTCTTAGTAAAACTGTTAAGAACAGACTTAATGCCTGACAACTTATAAACATAGATAACAGTCGCTATAACCCCACTAATTAAACACCATAGAGTAAAGGTAATTTGAATGTCCGTACCAGGAATTATTCCCAGAATTAAAAAACTGTACATAAACAGCCTCCTCTAGCTCAAGCTTCAATATGACTAAATCTTGTCAGTAGCTTAACACAAAATAGGATATAAGTCAAACAAGTTGCCTAAGGTCGTGCGTTCTGAGCTAAACCCTCTAGTATGGTGCCGTGCCGATCAAACAGGCGCAATCCTATTTGCTTGGCTGTTTCCAGATATCTCCATTTATCGGACAGATACCTGCCGACAAGTTCCTGATGCTCTGGTATCTGGCTTTGCGCTACAATATTATGTGCTATGGCAATACCTCTGATTGGTACTGCCTGATCGTTAAACATATCCGCAAGCCTTTTAGCTTGAGGCTCATCGGAAGTAATGACTACATCTACTATGTCATAGTTATCGACAATATTTTTCAGCATAGGCCCTAGATTAACAGCACTAGCAATGGTTGTTGGTGAGTTAGAGTCCAGGAATGGGTGGATTTCTGGAAATTGACCAACTAATATACGTTCAGCTCCTTTTATAAAACCCGCCTTTTCGTTACCGGTGACTATTAGCATAGCTTTGGTCGCTTCTGCCACCATAGCGCCGGCAATAACATTAAGCTGACTCATTCGGCTTAATCCGTATTGTTGTCTATTAGCGTCTGCCACATTATGGCCTAAACTAAACTGTCTTCCTGGAGATATGATGACTTTGGTAGTATCAGCAGGAACCTGATAAATTGATCGATAAATCTCATACTTTAGCATAAGGTATACCCTAAAAGAAATAATTAAGGCTTGTCAAGTTTGTCAATTGATAAAAATAAGTTCCATAAGAACTACGACGACTAGAAACTCGTGCTAGTACAACCCACTAGGAAGCTATCATTGACAACCTATGATTTTGGTAGTTAAATAATACAATATAGGAGTGAATATGTCTAATAAGTTAAAAAATACATTTAGCCGTGGCGGAATGGCCACAATGGCTTTAGGTGTGGGCTTAAGTATGCCAGCTCATAGTATCGAACGTCATGCAGCACCGAATCCTAATATAGAATCAGAGAAAATAGTGTCAATGGCAAAGCAAATACTACGATTGGTTTATGCTGGTGGAAATATTTTGGGTCCTGGCCAAGCCACTATCATAAATAATAAGAATGGCTCAGTAAATGAAGTCTGGATGCCTAGTGTTTTTGGTAAATATATAGTAGGCGTCGATCTACAAGGTTTTAACTTTCTAATTACTCCACAGAATATAGATAGAATGTCGCCAAAGGATTTAGCAGGTGGCAGTGTATGGATAGAGGCTGAGGAACCTAACTCTCCAGTTAAAGGAAAACTGAACCTTGCTGCTAAATATTCTCTGCAACTAAACGGCAAAGGTACTTTTGAGGATGCTGCGGCCACCTACTTAAGCAATAAGAATACCCTGTACTACTCCGTTAATTGCCAAGCAGGTAAACCTGTAGCGGCTGAAGAATATTCTTCTCAATTTGCCGCCTCGAGGAGCATTCCTATTAGTAGTAGCATTGCTGAACGCCAACATATAGTTACGGACATTACAGGTACTATGGAGGGGCTTATGCATAACATACCCAAGAAAATGCCAGTAGATGCCACAACTGTTGCACCTGAAACTGCACTTATTCCAGGATATAAATAATCCAACCTTAACCGTTATCTCTAATAAAAGACTATTCTGATTATAAAATTGAACCGTTAAGCACAGGGCTGCAGTTGCGCTGGACGGCTTTGTAGGGCAAACAACGCTAGACGATACTAGCACTATCAAAATAAAACACATAGTTCTATATAGCTTTATGTTTATGGGTAGTTAATCTAAAGAGGTGCGTCGAACTCGATTCCTCGGTGGTGGGTCAACCGAATATAAATTTTTTGATAACAAGTATTTAGGTCTTTGGCCATCAGATAATCTGTTAAATCCCAGATTATATTTAAGCATCGAATAAAATATGAAAAGCCGAATGTTTTTTGGTATGCTATTTTGTTATCTTGATGTAATATTTAAGGATAAGCCTTATGTACAAAAGGTAAACAAACAATAAATATGAGGCAGTTTTTAAGTCGATATTGGAAACTTATGCTATCCGGGTTAGTTGCAGTGGTAGTTATTGCTGCAATACCTCTTTATATTTCAAGCAACAAAACATCTAACATTTGCACCAAAGGAAAGAATATTGAATTAATAAAAGAAGCTTCGTTAATAATTCCCAACTATTACCAAGGAAACAAGTTAAATGCCATAGCTACTAAGATTAAGCAATTGTCCGGATATAATAAAGACCCAAACTGCCTATATGTAGTGTTTAAAAATTCCGAATTTATTGGGAACTTAAATCAAGCTCAAGCTTATCTCAATAAGTTCAAAGCCTACTATAACCCTAAGGTTGGGTTAAGCTCATATTTTGGTTATTATGTAACACCTCAGAGTATGCAAAATGATCTCAATTTTTATCTCCAAAATGAGCATAACAAACCTCCACTTCAAATAACACTGCCGAGGCCTCCTCAATGATAAGAAGAAATACGTATAGGCCAATAATTCTACTGTCTGTGTTCTTGGCAATGGCTAGTTGGGTGGTATTGGGTAACACAAAAGTGGCGAATGCCTATTCTTTTTGCTCGCCGTCATCCCCTATTACCAACTGTATACCTAACCATCTGCCTTATGACTCTAGCAATACCTCTAATCAAAGTTATCCAGCGAACTATCTATATTATTATGATACTAATGCAAGCGGAAATAGCAATTGCTACAACAGTAATGCCCAAGATCCTGCAATAACAGAATGGATATCCCAACAGAGTGATCCTACAAAAGATGTTACCCAACAGCCCATAATTGTTAAAACGCCCACTACCCAAATACCACTTATGCTGAACGACGTATTAATGTGGTGCCGAAAGGCAAACTCTCCCAATGAAACTCTATATAACTATGTTGGTGGTAGCTCCAGCGGTTTAGTAGGAGGCGTTGGCAGTGCTCCGGTAAACGCGGACCTTAATAGTAATAATTCTCTTAATATGAATGAAATGTATGTTAGAAGTGTTCAGAATGCTACTATTTTAGGTGCAAATAAAATTGTCGTTACAGGTACACCCGGATTAGGGCCTGGTAGTATTATTAATTTAAGTCCCAGTCAAAGCGGTATGCAAAGATATTGGGAAGATGGCATACAGTTTACGCTCGATCTTTCTACATACATACCACCGAATTCAAAGGTTACGATAGAAATACCTATTACCACTGTATTGATAAACGAATGGCACGGTTCATACTACTGCGTAATTCCTAGTAATCAACCTGAGCCGACTTTAAGTGCCGCTCAACTGCGTTGCGGAACTACACAACAAACCCTTGTAATATTAATTCAAACGCCAGCTTCTAATTGGTCCCTAGCCTCCAAGAGTACTGTAGGCGGCAGCTGTACTTCTACGTCAAGCGCAAACTCTATGACTGTTAAAAGGGGACAGAAAGTCACTTTTTATCATTGCGTAACTAACACTGAACCCGACGATATGAGTCAATCTTTTACCACCAACACAGAGTGGACTACCTCTGCTCCTGGAGAACCCCCTATTGCTGGGCAACCGGCGACAAACCAAGCGCTGACCGGCAACACTACTACAACAGTAAATACAAATACTTTTACTGTGCCTAATAATGCAGCTAATGGAGTAACTTATTGTCAAAACGTTAAATATACACCGCAATCATCAACAAGTACGTCCACTGGCTCCTCTACCCCTGCCTGTGTCACTGTACAATACACCCCACCACCTCCACCCCCCAATACCGTCAACCTAAGCGGAACGGTAAATGTAAAAGGTGGTTTCTTACCTAACTCTGTAACGGTCCAAGTATGTAATTGTGGCGGATTATGCGGCCCTAAAAATCCAAACGTATCTAGCTACGACACTAATGTTCCTAAAGGCGAAGCAAAAATACCGGCTAATTCTACAGGCATTGGCTATACCTTCACGGTAGACAAAGCTAAGGATGCCTGCATTAGTGTCCTGTACTCTCCAAAAGGCTACACCTTGACACTGAATCAAAACGTAGCCGGCTCTAATAACGTGCAAATAAAAGGACAGGAATATACCATAATGCCCGCAGACACCAACATCTCGGGACTAAACTTCACCTACCAAAAGATCACTACGCTTTGCACTGCAAGCACCTGTCCTAAAAGCCCCACCGCAACCAGCAAACTCACCGAAACCTGTAGTGCCAATACCGCAGTTAGCGGCAACGTCACCTTTAACCAACCGGTTACCTATCCACAAACGGACAACATCACGTGGGGTGCTGTAGCCAGCCAGAACAATCCTAATACGCAGACTACCCAACAAAACGGAGTAGAGCTAAACCCGGTTGGAGCCGGGCCTAGAGGCGGTCCAACCAACAAGCTAATATCTACAACCTATCAGTCATTTACGAGCAGTGAAAGTACCTCTCCTTCCGTGCCGCCTCCTCCTGCCCAACAAGATGCCTCGGCCGCCAATAACTACGTATATACTGTCGTAACCCTTTATAGCAAGACTACCAATGGTCCATACCCAGTAGCCTACTCACCACCTAAATACACCGGTACCGGTAAGAATAAAAAGGAAGTCTATCAGAAGGAATATACAATTACCGCTACTTATGAGATAAAGACCTACCAGGAAGAGTTTACCCAGTGGACACTACCTCCAACCGCACCCCCCAATGCGAATATAGTGTTATTCAGTATTGGTCAAGTTGTTGTCTACGATAATTATGGCAACTATACGTTTGGCCCTTGTGACGGCTATGCTCCAACTATCAGTACCCTAACTCAAGTTTGTTCCCCGAGTACACCATATGTGTCGTATTCCACTAATGACCAAGACGGCGGCCTGAACAGCGGGGACATGTCCTCTACGGTAGACGGATATCCTAACCATGCTGCTCCCTCAACCACCCAAGTGAGCATGGAGAACTATGACCAACTGATCAATCACATCGTTACTGTTACCGTCTATGATGTAAACCAGAACGGAACTATCGCTCCACCGGGAACAGCTAATTCTTCATCCTCTCAGTATGGCTGGAACCCGGTAACGCAAACAATTAACTATGTGCCTTGTTGGCAGCCTACCTGTGACCAATATTCAGGCGGAGCTAACATCCAGGTTGCTCCGGTAACTGAATACAATAAGAATGTTAGCGTTACGGTTGATGTTGGCTTCTTGGGTATAGGCCCAGGCGTTCAGGGAGATCACGTGTTAGGCTCTGCTAACCCCGGGGCTGGTATAACGGTATATAACTATCCTGATCCGCCACCGCCGACCGAGCCTACGCCGACCCTGGATATAACCTTAACGCCTTCCGGCAATCCAATATCCCAAGATCCGGTTACTGGCCAGGCAGCCTCGGACGGTACGGTAACATATAATACCGGTCCTTCGGGATTAGCATCAGCCGACTATACAGTAAGCTGGGTTTTCAACTCACCAGCCAGCGGAGACACTATCGGCAGCAGTACCAGTCCTACTATTGGCTGTGGAGATAAGACATTTGTTGTTGCCTATGAGCCTTACTTCCGTGTTTACGGCGGAGATATAAGCGGGGGTAATGGGATAGATCTAACTAATACCGGTACCTGTAGACCTAACACTAGTTCAAACAGTGTTATTGGCTATAACGAAGATGGCGGACAGTACGGTTATTCCGGAGCCGGTTCTCAATATGCCGCGTATGGAACTGGAGCATATGCAATTACTCATATAGCAGGTATAACTGGCTTTGCAACAGGTGATGGAGCGTCCGGAGGACCTCCAGGCGGATCACCATATCTCCTTTCCTTTGGAAATACGTCAGCTTCGCCAACTCAGGATAATTTTGGTGGTAACTATAGCGGAAACCTCCCCTGTATCCCTAACTACTACACAGCACCAATAGCTTCAGGCGCAACTAACTTTACCTGCTCAGGGAGCATAACAATCGCCAATGGTCAGTTACCAAGCCAATGTACTAATCCATCCGGTAGCTCTGGAAACCTAAGCAACATGACAGGTAGAGTAATTGTTAAAGTCAATGGTGACGTACATATAACCGGTACTACTGGACCTACCTTTAATACCTCTACTATGTGGGGAGGATTGCAGTCGGGCACAGGAGGCCAAAATAACGCACCGCTAGTTAATAAACGACATATAAGGCAATACAGTTGTGGTAATAATCAGGTATATCACGTAGCACCTAATGCAACTTCAGTAAACATATCGGCTATTGGTGGCCAGGGAGGAGGCGGAGGAGCTTACGGCAGCCAGGTTACTAATACTATAAGCGTACCGCCAGGCACCTCAACTCTAACAGTTGATGTGGGTTGTCCAGGCAATGGAACAAGTGGCGGTTCAGGTTACCAGAGCGGTGGTAATGGAACCTCTAGTCCGGGGTATTATTACCAAGAACCTGGCTATGGTTATAGTTACTACAATCCTCCTGTTTGTTTTACTGGTAATACTGGCTACTGGTGGCCTGGCTATGGCCTCTACTTAGTTTGGATCAATACTGGTGTGCAAACAGTATGTTATGGCGGTGGCTGGAGATATGTTTATGTCCCAGGGCCAACAGTTTATGTCCCCGGCGTATCCGGTAACGGTGGTGGCGGTTCTTCAGCAGTTCTTAACGGCAGCAGTTTAATGCTTTCAGCTGCAGGTGGAGCAGGGAGTGGAGCTTATGCCGGAGCCGGTGGCGGTTCAAACTATGCTGGTACTAGTGCCCCTGGCTATTCGCCTTCAATTGATCAACAAGCCTCTACCCCTGGGTCAGTCAGCATAAGCTCTAACGTGCCATTTAACAGCGGTCATAATATATCCCAGGTACCACCGCCTAACACGACATCGGTTAGTCTTAACATACCTTCCCTCTACATAGTTGCCAAAGGCAATATATATATTGATCCTACAGTCAACCAAATGTTTGGAGTCTATGTTGCAGAGGGTGCTACAGATAACGGTCAAGGAGTAATCTATACTTGCAATGAACCGATTAACCAAAGCTATTACAACAACTGTAATAGCAATGCGCCCTTAGTAGTTAACGGCGCCTTTATAGCCGGCAGGGTAGCCATGGGCAGAACATATGGTACTGCCGATCAAGGTGCGCCTGGAGATACTGCAGGCAACCCAGGCAGCGGCTGGAACAATGCAGCTGAAGTATTCAACTATACACCGGCTTTATGGCTCAACAATCCATTTGCATCAACATCTAATACCTATGACGCTATCTCTAACTTACCTCCTGTCCTATGAGCACTAAGGTTGCTTGTCATAACGGTAATGGTTGGTATACTTTAGTTAACTATAGGAGTAGGTAACAAGTTATGGACGAAATAATAACAAGTGGTAAAAGCAACAAAAGACTTCTGCCACTGATGATAGCGCTAGTTGTTGTATCTGCCGGTTTGTCAGGGGG
>JAJZOE010000026.1 GCA_021829145.1 bacterium
GATGCAAAACCATTGCGAAAATACCCCTGGTATTCTGAACGGCGTTATTGGCGTAGACGATATAGGCCTGGCTGCCTGCAAAAGTTCCCGGTTGGGAGGATACTAAAGTGCCGCCGGATTTAGGTATCGCCTGGGCAAAAATTTGTTGTGCGACAGCGTCCAGATTGGCGCTGGATATATTCGGGTTACTGACCGCGTTAACACTGAACTCTTCAATGCTAGAGGTAGCGTCAAAGCTGCAGTTATTATGCGAAACGCTGTTTAGCCCTGAATCAATCTTGACGTTATAACATGGCGTGCTTATGCCTACCAATTGTCTGGTAGAGGATATCTTGCCTTGCGCGAGACTAAGCGACTGGCTCTGAGACATTGCATATCCCCAAATGGATATCCCGGCCAGAACTCCGGTCACCGAAAAGATAACAGCTATCAGGCTGAGTGAGTGTTTGTATTTTGAGCGCCCTATGGTGCTGAGAACTAGACCGGCGATAGCAAACGCCAAACCTGCGATGGGCATGAATAAAGCTACGACGATAGCTGCTGCACCCAGAAATAGCCCAACTATAGACAACTGTTCGCCGCGCCGGGCCGCGCCGCTCAAAGCTTCACGGGCATAAGCCGGCAAAACACCGGCTCTGGCCAAGGCCAGGCTGCCGCTTAGTAGTGGGGAGTTTAGCTGCGCCTGGCCGCAATTACCACAAAACGCCGCATCCGACTCTACCGGCAGTCCACAATTCATACAGTCGTGCATAGTAAGTCTCGTCTATCGATTTATTAATTTAAGCATGAGCGCCGCAGTGAGTGCAAAACAAGTAGTGCTCAGGATTAACGACTCCGCAGTGGCGGCAATAATTGTTAACTCCTACCACCACCAGGCCATCTTGTCTATCGAGCTGTTTAGCCCGAAAGAACAACAGGAACAAACCGACCGCTAATAAAGCAGTGATTAATACCGACATCATCGCTAGGTATGGATTGGACGAGAACAGGCCAAAATCATACAAACCGTGCAGAACGATTGCGGCCAGCAAAGCCAACCCGGTCTTAAATAGCGGTTCGTGATCGACTTTCGCCCGACTCAAGAAATATCCCACCATTACAGTGGTCGAGGCATGAAAGATAGGGTCAAGCAACAGCCGCTGTAAGCCGGTCGTGGCACCGAACTGAATACTGTAGAGAATGTTTTCCGGAATTCCAAAGGCTAAGCCGGCAATCGCAAAAAATATGATACCGTCGACATGACTACGAAAAAATTTACGTTTATATACCAAAACGGCCGTCGGCAGGAATTTGGCGGACTCTTCAATCGCTCCGACTGCAAGAGAAGCTAACAATACTACACTATAGGGCTGTCGAACGACCAAGGATAAGTCGCGTGCCGGTATGAGCCAGCCCTCCAAAAAGACGGCCGCGACCATGCCGACAATCCCTAAACCGAAAGCCGCCCAAAGATAACCGACCGGCTCTTTCTTGCCCTGATCAAAACGGAGCAGATACCAAGTTAGTGCTGCTCCTAAGACTAAAAAGCAGATAATTACGGCAACTAATACCATGCCTCCTATTTAAGCATAAACAGCTTAGGCCTGCTAAGCTCGGCAACGGCGGCAATAGCCTCTTACTTCTATCTGGTGAGCCTTAGGCAGAAAACCCTGATTTTTGGCGATGTCCGCGATATGTTCCTCAAGTTTGTTTTCATGGATATCTGCAATAGCGCCACAACCAATACAAACCAAATGATGGTGATGGTTAATTAGACGGTCACTCAACTCCAAACTATACTTAAAGCCGTTGCTAAGACGTTGCACCATGCCAAGATCCTCAAACAATTTGACGTTACGGTAAACGCTTGCCCGATCAAGCTTGCCGGCTAAACCGATTAGTAAATCCCGCATTGTCAGCGGACCATGCTTAAGCAGGTGCTCAAAAACAAGGATGCGCGATTGAGTCAGACTGAAGCCTTTGGCTTTCAATTGTTCGTTCAAATTAGCGAGGTTTACATCCATATTGCAAATATAGCATTTATTGCGACTTTTTTGCAATAATTATGGTTTTGTAGCAATATATTAATGTTCTATGTTCGCGTATAGCTTAGCTCTTAACCTTTGGAATCCCTCCCACATAGTGGGCTGGACTTCTATTATTATCATGTCAATCGTTCTCGGCATGGTGCACGGTATTACGCCGGACGAGCACACCTGGCCAATCACGTTCAGCTATGCGATCGGCAGCTATTCAACCCGAAAAGGGCTCAGGTCGGGCTTAATCTTTTCATTGTCATTTGCCCTGCAAAGGGCCATCGCCAGCGAGCTGGCTTTTCTTGGTCTTTACAAATTATATGAAATCGGCTGGCTCAACTATGTGATCTATATAGTTGTCGGCATCTTAATGGCCGCTTCCGGACTATTTATTGTTAAACGTAAATCTATCCTGCATTTCGATCTTCCCTTTTTCAAACAACATCATCAAGGCGACAAGGACACCCAAGTCTGGCTGAACGATCCCAAGCCATGGATGCCGGCGGTTCATGGTTTCGTTGCCGGTTGGGGCTTTGGCGCTTTTGCTTTAATACTCTATACGGTACTTTCCCCCGCTACCCATTCACTGGCCTATGCATGGATACCCGGCGCGCTATTCGGCTTAGGTACAATGCTCATCCAGATGCTGGCTGGGGGCTTTTTCGGCTACATGGCGCAGCACTGGGGACTGAATGAAGCTGCGATTCGCCGGATATCCCTTAAAACGGCTGGCAATACCTTAACCTGGGGCGGGCTAGCGTTCGTGCTTGGTGGCGGACTCAGCCTGCTCATTCCTGCTTTAGGCAGCAGTGGCATATCTACCGGCATACGTGTTCACAACCTAGACAGTATTGGCTTACCTTTAATCCTGGTTATTTTCAGTGTTCTGATCGTCGGACTGTCTACTATGATATCCGAAACCAGACATGCAATGGCTAAAATATCTCATGATAAATTGATATGACCAAGCTTAGGAAGATTTTTTTTGGGCTATATATGCAAGATATTTGAAAAATTGAGCGGGGTCTATACCATCCTTCTCCATTCGTTCAAACAATTCTGAAAATTTTTGCATTTCCTCTGGAGTCAACGCTTCGATTGTCTTGAATTTATCCGCAAACAAGTTTTTATCGGCCTCAGCCTTAAGCTCGGCAAAAGATTTATTATCTTCACGGTTTGCGACCGAACAGCCCAAAGCTACACCGGTATTAATGCCCTTAAAAATTTCTTTTCCATCATCGCTTGCAACATATGCATCAACAAGCGCTTCGATACGTCCCTGGATTCCATAAATGTCGTCCTTATCCTTAATCACAACGATAACCTCAAATTCATCCCCACCAACCCTCAAAACTAAATCGGCTTCTGACCTCATTGCGCCGGCGACTACAGAGATTATATTATCCCCCGCCGCATGGCCCGCATAATCGTTAACAGCTTTCAATTGATTAACATCCCCGGCTATAATCCCAACCGTACAACCGGCAGCAATCGCTCGATCATATACTGCC
>JAJZOE010000031.1 GCA_021829145.1 bacterium
ATAAAAGCGCTAACATCGGTAATCGGTTGCTCTGTCTTAGCCGGGCAAACTAAAAAGGTTTAAGCAAAAGGTAAAAATAGTTATAAAAAATACTTGCATTATATGAAACAATATTGTACTCTCGGCGCAATGGGTGGCTGGATAAGGTATATCCTCAAAATACCAGGGTAGGTACAGGGAATCGATGATTCAAAAAAGATTGTTGGTTATTGAAGACGACACCAACTTAACTCTTGCCTTGTATCCTGCTCTAAGTCATACATACAAAGTCGATACGGCCAAATCTGCTACCTCCGGAATCAGAAAAGCAGAAACTCTACCACTTGATTTAATTATCCTCGATTTAAATTTGCCGGACCTTAACGGCACTAAAGTTGTGTCCTATTTACGGGAAACGGGGATAAACACCCCGATTTTAATACTTAGCGGTGAATCAGGTTTAGATAGAAAGGTGGATCTCTTAGATGTAGGTGCTAATGACTATGTTACTAAGCCTTTTTCACTGGCAGAACTTAAGGCAAGAATCAGAGTGCTTCTTAGGCAATCGTCGTATCCAACGAGATCTAATCTTGTTTCTGGAAACTTAGAACTAAGTCCGAGCACAAGATCAATCATTCGTGAGGGTGAAACAATTGAACTCAGGCGTAAAGAATTTGCCCTGATGGAATGTCTATTCAGGAACGCCGGTAAGGCTGTTAAACGAGAATATCTGATTGAATATGCCTGGGGACGTAGCCAAAGTCTTCGGACCAATTCTATTGATGTACATATGAAAAGTCTGCGGGACAAAATAGATAGACGTTATGACCAGAAACTAATTAAAACTATTCATGGACTTGGCTATATGCTTGATTCGGATAAGCCTAAGACAAGGTTGATTTAAGGTTATGAGTCAGCGTATGGTATCGATCAACGACTGGCTCATCCGACAAAAAAGGCGTTTTGTTCTTCAGCTTTATGATGAGGAGATCCAGCAAGTCAATGAGTTTCAGCGGTTTGCGGAATTCGGCAGACTTAGCGCTGGACTTATTCATGATATAAGTACCCCTCTATGCGCAGCTGTTTTAACTTTAGATGAGCTTAGGACAGAGTCACCTAATGTGAAGATCAGGCGTGCACGCCAGGACTTGCACCAACTTGAACGTTATATTGTGGCGGCGCGGAAGCAACTGAAAAACGAGAGTAGTAAAACTACATTTTCTTTAACTATTGTCATCCACCAGGTAGCTATGCTTCTAACGCCAAGGGCTAAGGTGCATAACATAAAACTTATAGTCAATACTATCGCCAGTATTCGTTTATATGGTGATCAGGTAAAACTGCATCAGGCCTTGTCCAACCTCATTAACAATGCTATCGAGTCATATGATGACAGTAGCGAATATAACAGAGTTGTAAAGATAAGTGTTAGTAAAACTAGCTCAAGGGTAATAATCAAGGTGACGGACTACGGCAAAGGAATTAAGCAAAAAGATCTTCAGAAAATTTTTGAGCCCTTTTATAGTACTAAGCAAGAGATCGGCCGGGGTATAGGTATCGGCTTAGCAACTGTTAAGCAAAATATCGAGCAAGAGTTTGATGGCAAGATAACAGTTAACTCCAAATACCAAAAAGGCACGTGCTTTTCGATAAGCATTCCTGTAAAAACTAAATCTTAAGCATGCTTTAAGTATTTGTGTGTTAGAGTCCACTACACAAAGAATAATAAGGAAGTCAGCAATGAACTGGTTCAGCCGTGGAGTAAGAAACGCCTTTCGTAATCTGACGCGTACTTTTGCTTTGATTATTATCTTAGGATTAAGCATTGGCTTGTCCCTATCAATGCTCATAGCCCATCAGGCTGTTTCTCAAAAAATAAGTAACGTTAAAAGCTCTGTATACAATACAATCAGCATTTTTCCCGCCGGAATCAGGGGGTTTGCAGGCGGTGGGACCCCACTAACGATGAGCCAATTAAAGCCGATTGCTTCACTCTCCCACGTTATTAAACTGGACGAAAGTCTTAGTGACCGCATGACGAGCAGCGATACTAGCCTTCAGTCGGCGGTATCTGCCGGCAAATTGGGAAGGAGATTTGCGGCTAACGGTTTTGGGGGCTTTGGCGGTGGTGCCAACTTTAACTTTAAGCCACCAGTTACAGTTAACGGTACTACCAACCCTGAAGATTTAAGATCTTCAGCCGCAACAACTGGAGGCGGAAACTTTACTCTAGTTTCAGGCCAGGTTTTTAACGGCAATGCAAATAACAATGTGGCGCTAATCGGAACAAAGCTAGCGGCAAAAAATAACTTAAAAGTTGGCTCTACTTTTACGGCTTACAACACGACCATAACCGTAGTAGGTATTTTTACTTCGGGTAATACTTTTGGCGATAATCAAGTCATAATGCCACTTGAAACGCTACAGCGTATAAGCGGCGAAACGGGAGATGTTACCAGCGCTAGCGCTTATGTTGATTCAGTAACCAATCTAAATTCAGTAACAAACGAAATTAAAAAGCAACTGGGAAGTAGTGCAGATATTACTAACTCGCAACAGCAGGCTCAAAATACTGTCAGTAGCCTAGAGGGTATACAGACGGTTTCTCTCTATAGCTTGATTGGAGCTGTTATTGCGGGCGGTGTCATCATATTGATGACTATGGTCATGATAGTAAGGGAGCGCCGTCGTGAAATAGGAGTTATCAAAGCAATCGGCTCTAGTAATTTAAGGGTGGCTATGCAATTTATGGCGGAGGCAGTAACGTTAACAATAGTAGCAGCAATTGTTGGTATTATAATCGGCGCTTTAGCCAGTAATCCAATTACTAATATGTTAGTGAGCAATTCTAGCAATAGTAGGACACGAGCACTTGGCGGATCATCCCCAGGACCAAGGCATTTTTCCACCGTTGGTGGTTTAGGATTTTTCCACCGTAACTTTAGCAGTATTCATTCTACGGTAGGCTTTAGTATTATTGGCTACGGCTTGGTCGCCGCAATATTAATAGCTTTGATTGGTAGTGCTGTGGCTAGTTATTTTATAGCCAAAGTAAGACCGGCAGAAGTTATGAGGGTAGAATAAAATGTTGAAGGTAAAATCTCTTAAAAGATATTTTAAGTCAGGAGACTCTATGGTGACTGCCGTAAATGGCGTAAGCTTTAGCATCCCTGATGGACAGTTCGTCTCGATAATCGGCCAAAGCGGTAGTGGTAAGACTTCGCTACTGAGTATGTTAGGCGCCCTAGATCAGCCAACATCCGGATTAATAGAGATCGATGGACAAGACATTACTAAATTAAGAGGCCAAGAACTTAATCATTACCGAGCACAAACTGTCGGATTCGTTTTCCAAAGTTATAACCTGGTTCCGAATCTAACAGCAATTGAAAATGTAATGCTCCCAATGGAGTTTATTAACAAGTCTAAGCCTGAACGTATAGAGAGAGCAAAACAACTTTTAAGTGAAGTTGGGTTAAGCGAAGACCAGATGCACCGTAAGCCGGGAAAGCTTAGTGGCGGTCAGCAACAGAGAGTAGCTATCGCCAGAGCTCTAGCAAATAAGCCTAAATATATATTGGCTGACGAACCGACTGGCAATCTTGATAGTGAAACTGGCAAACTAATTTTCGACCTGCTTCACCACTTGGCAAAAATGGAGAATACAACAATAATTACTGTTACCCACGATCTCAGTATCGCCGGCAAAACTGATCGTTCTTTCAGGCTCAAAGATGGTAAGATCACAAAGCCTAAAGGCAAATAATCGGGTCTTAGGTAACAGTCATATCCCAGGCCTTTATGATACAACTTAATAGCACTCTAAAGGGAGGCACCAATTGGCCATAAATAAGGAATCGGGGACGACCGCTACGGTCAGCTCAAAGATTGATAAATATAACATCCGAATTAAATTAAGTACTCTGGTGACATTGGTACTATTCGTTGTATTAATGGGTATTAGTTTTTATGGGGGTATAGTGTATCAGCGAGGCTATTATAGCCGACATTTCCTGACAACTAACTCTCCGGTTAAAAATAAATTTGACTGGGGGATGGTGGTATTCGTAAGCCCGACATCCATCACTATTGATAGTCAACGAACAAATAATATACGAAAGCTGAAAATAACCAAGGATACCTTAATTAGTATTGACGGTTCACCAGCAAAAATAAGTCAAGTAAGAACCGGGGAAATTGTCCTAGTTAAGGTAAATAAATCTGCCGCTCAAATTATCCTCACTAACTCTAACTTTACTGATTAAATATTATGTAGTAATTGCCTGTTAGCAGAAAGAATAACTTTAAATGCTAGAGAACGTCTAGTCGAGGATGATTCTCGGCTTCCTTCTTCCGATACCCGAACAGACAATCGATAGATTGTATAAGTAGCTAGCTTTGGTGATAATATGAGCCTATCGATGAAGAAACGGAAATCCTTGATAATGTGGACAATAAAGACAATGTTGATGGCATTTCAGTGGAAAGGATTGGATCCCCAACTCACACTATTTAAGACAATAGCTCCGAGCAGACCTGACTATAGCCGCAGCCGACATTTTTTGAAAACGATTATATTTCAGCAATACTCCGAGAAATATAAGAGAGTTAAACTAGAGCTTAACCATATCTGATCTTCAACTTTAATGGATGTTTGCTTTTAATACTATCGCAATTTTGTTGAGTATCTCATCGCTAACTATTAGCTCGGCGTGATCATCATAAAATTCCCCATATAGTGGATCTGCGAATGTTATGCCTTCAAATATAGGCGCTGTCTTGTAGCGTGGAAATATATGCCAATGAACATGGGGATTACCAGGTAATGAACGATAGGCATTGTTCATGAAGCAGCCCCAATTTAGAGGTTCTGCAACAAATGCTTTCTTATAGGCTTTTTCGAGTTTCCGGACAACCTCTTCAAAATCCTGCCACTCTTCTTTACTAAGTTCACTTAAGCTAGGTTTATGGGTGCGTAGTGTAACAAACGCCCTTCCAAGATAAGCCTGATTATTTCCTAAGTCCACGGTCCATTTATCTGTAACTAGGATCGGGAATTTTAAGTTCTCAGTGAAGCTGCAAACATCACAATCTTTAGCAGGCATAAATTAGGCAACCTATCTAAGTAAAAATACTTTATGGTAAGAATAATAGGAAAGAAATGGAATCAAATCAAGCGTGAAATGATAGCCATTGGAAAATAGTTAAGCAGGTCAGGGAAGAAACAGTGGTTGCAGTCTAAACGGGTGTGATTAAACCATACTGTAGTGGGTAGTTAAACTTTAAACTAAGTATTTGACTTGCACTACACCAAAGGTATATACTTTTGGTATGAGCAAGTATTCAGTAATCAATCTAAAGACAGACCCTAAGCTTAAAGAAAAGGCAGCTAAGATTGCTGATAAGCTAGGCATTAGTATTAGTGCTGTCCTCAATAATGAACTTAGACGCTTTACGGCAGAGCAGAGTGTAGCCTTTGAGGTACCCGAAGTGCCTAACGCCAAGACTGCTAGACAGCTTGCTACTTCAAAGAAAAAGATTGAGGCAGGGGATTACCACAAGTTTGACAGTAATAAAAAGGCACTCAAGTTTCTAGCTGATGAACTGAAATAGCTATGACCACTGCCTATTCCAAAGCTTTTATTAAACAGGCTAAAAAATTAAGTCCTGACTTACGTAAAAAGTTACAAGCAAAGATAAAGACGTTCAGCAGCAATCCGCTTGACCTAACACTACGCAACCATGCCCTCAAGGGCAAGTACAAGGAGTACCGCAGCATAGACATTACGGGTGATGTGAGAGCGTTGTACCTACCAAAAGAAGACGAAGCCATATTTGACGCAGTGGGTACTCATAGCCAGCTCTACGGTTAAGTGTTTGATCAGTAATAATACAGGCGCTTGAACCGAACCTCTTAGTAGTTAATGAATTGCAAGGGCTTAGGGGTGCTGTGTAGGCTGTGCTGCCGTTTGCTGCTGTTTCGGGTAGTGTACAACTTTAGTGTGTAATGATCACCTTGTTGGGTAGCTAATAAGCATTACAATTTTAATTACTAATAACAATTTTAAAATTGAAGGGAAGCTATATATGGCTACCCAAATCCACTCTAACAAAACTATTAAGAAATTGCCTGTTTTTGATGATCAGAAAGACTTACTGCAGTTCTTAGAGCGAAGCCTGACGGATAACTTAAAGCAATTTATCCGAGTTAGTATATCTAGTCTAGTAAAAGCTGAGATGGAGCAGATTAGAAACGAAATGCAGGACCAACCACACTTCAATGGCTACTATGATCGTAATTTAATTTCTCCTTTTGGTAAGATTGAGTCAGTATCAATCCCTAGATTTAGAGGCGGTTTTCAAGATAACCAGCCAACCGTGTTAAATAGCTTTGAAGACGAAAAAGACCGAACCTGGAAACTATTATCCGACATGCACTTGCTTGGTATTTCCCAACGTAAAGTTAAATACTTAGCTACCAAGCATTTAGGACTCAATGTTAGCAATAAGGCCGTTAAGGAAGCGTTGCATGAGTTAGTAATGGATGAGTCAGCCCAGATTAATAACCAGTTACTTACAGACGACTATGAGTACCTATTCATGGATGGTATTTGGGAGAAAGTAAAAGGAGGAGGTTGGGATAATACCAAAGCCGTAGTTTTATGCGTTGTCGGACTGAAGGCTGACGGTTCAAGATCGCTCATTGGCTTTACCCTAGCTAGAGCTGAGGATGAAAACAGTTGGAGGGATTTACTGGCTGACATTAAAAGAAGAGGTTTGAGCGGTAATAGTTTAAGTCTAATCACTATGGATGACAGCGCCGGAGCTAAGGCAGCTATTGACCATATATATCCCCAGGTACCAATCCAAAACTGTTTGATCCATAAACTACGATCTGTTATGTGTAAAACTAGCTACTCTCATCGAGCAGCGGTAACAGAAGATCTAAAAGCTATTACTAATGCTAATAGCCCGGACGAAGCTACTGTGGCAGCTAAAGCTATTGTTAAGAAGTGGTATATCCAAGAAGAAAAAGCTATGAACTCGTTAAAGCATAATTTTGAGTATTGTTTGACTTACTTCCAGTTCCCTAGGAAGGATTGGCATAAGATTCGTACCACTAACATTATTGAAAGGGAGTTTAGAGAAGTCCGCAGAAGAACTAAAGTTAACGATCATAGCTTTAATGATTTTGAGTCAGCAAGGAGGTACCATGAAGGTATATTTCAATACCTAAATACTAACTACCCAGCGAAGTGAATTACACACTAAATGTTGACAGTACCGCTGTTTCGTAGCCACTATTCACGAAGCTGACATGCGGAGTTGGAGCAGGCGTAGAACTATTCGCTAAAGGAATGATTGTTTCGGTTTTACCATTAGGGGACGTGTAGGAATAGGCGTTTAGACAGTCGTTTGCTGGCATATCATAAACAAACTTTACTCCTCTTGCTTCAAGGGCGGTTACGCTGGATTCAGGTAAGACTGCCGAAAGAACATCACGTGCAGGAGCATTAGTTTCACCTACTACATCTAGAACCAAGCCTTGTATATCTCCTAATTGGTTAAATAAAGAGTTCTCACCTAATCGTTTAATTTTAAAGGCTGACAAATGACGGGCTTTGTCCAACGCAGTAAAATCTGCTTTACCCTGCGAAAATGATTTAAGTACATGTTCACCTATAAGTTGTTCAGCATGCTGTATCTTGGCTTCGTTGCTTATGGGCTTTTTACCGACTTCGTAGCCACCAGCAGCTGCTACTGTTATAGCGGTTGCTGTTGCTAAACTTTTGGCTAAACGTGAATTACGCATGTTTTTAGTGATAGCATAAATATAATAATATGTCAATTTGCAGAGAAATTTTGCAGAGAAATTTGGTAGGCGTGATAGGAACGAATTGGAACCAAATAAAACGAGAACTGATATCTATGTGGAAGATAATGAATCAAGTCAGAGAAGAAACTACTTATGCGGTCTAAGCGAGGACAATTGAGCCTTTGTCTAACTAGCTATGTTCAGTAAACCCATGACCCAGTGATATGCCGCCCAGCATTGCAGTATTGTTGCCTATTTTATTAGGGTTTTGCGGAAGATGAACTACATAGTCAGTTGACCCTGGTCCATACACAACCCCCGGGGTTTCCTGGTATGGGCGTAAGTCCATCATGAATTCGGACTGTCCCATGCCTGCGCCTAAAACAGCTTCATGGAAAGCCGTCGGGGAAGTATCTTCACCGCCCGCATATTGCACGGCAACTAGTTTAATTCCGGCATCAACTAATCGTGTCGTCGTTGACGACACTGAATACTCACTCTTTTTCTTAATCGCATGATTTCCACCTATAAGTACTGCGACCTTTGCGGTCGGGTTGTCTGCCAATATTGCTTTTATTCTGTCGGTAAGGAAAGTTTCTCTCTTTTCTTTTGTTGGCTGTGTCCCCTGGTCAATGTCAATTGGTACTACTTTGATACCTTGTGCGACCATTGCTTGAACTGCTCGCTCGTAACTTTTGTCTTGCGCCGAAAGCGGGCCAAGATTAACCGAAGCAAGACTTATCTGGCCACTTGTATTTAATTCATCAAATGCAGGGTTAATAGGCGCTTCAATTGCATAGTGAGTTATACCCGCGGCTTTAAGCTGTGCGGCGTGTGCTGCAAGGTGGTCACGAATCGGTGCGTTATGGTGGTTTTCACCCAACATCAGAACGGAACTTTCATTGAGTACTTCAGCATAATCTACTGGAGTGGCTTTGGCCGCAATTTCTGCGCTCAACAGTTCCTTACTAGACCAGGGATTTTGCGCGTTGTTTAAGGTTTCTGAATGCATAACATTCATATAAGCATAAACTTGATGAATAATCAACAATCTTGATATTATAACAAATGGTCAAAACGCTTATGGTAGCGGCGAGTGGACTTGAACCACTGACCCCAGGCTTATGAGTCCTGTGCTCTAACCAGCTGAGCTACGCCGCCAGGGTTTACTTATTATAACCTTAAATAGACTACAACCTCGGCGTTATTAAACGCTTTCGGCATTTTCTAGTCAAGGCTTCCCGAAAGGAATATACTTTTTCTTTAACACGCTAGTAAAATATTACTAAGATGAACTTATGTCTTCCTAAGCCTGGTTTATATGTCATTGCCGTCAGCGGGGGAATAGATTCGGTGTGTTTACTAGACATATTAGCTAAAACGGGATCTTATAGTCTCGTCGTGGCTCATTACGATCACGGCATAAGACATAATAGTGCAGAGGATCTTAGGTTCGTCCAGCTGCTGGCTGATAAATATAGGACTAGTTTTGTTTCATGCAGTGGTAATTTAGGGCCTGGGACCAGTGAAGCTGAGGCTAGAGCAGCTCGCTATAAATTTCTAAGGCAGGTTGTCAAAGAAAGACAGGCTCAGGCTATTATTACGGCTCATCACCAAGATGATCGCATTGAGACTCTAATCATCAATCTTATCAGAGGTACCGGCAGGAGAGGTGTTAGCTCGCTTAAAGAAACAACAGATATTAAAAGGCCTTTGCTTAAAATAACTAAGAATGAGCTTAAGTTATATGCTTTAAAGCATAATCTAAGCTGGGTGGAAGATAGTACTAATATCGATGAGCGTTATCTAAGAAACTATATCCGACTTCGTGTTTTGCCTCGGATTAACCAAGCAGAGCGGAACAAGTTAATTGATCTTATGGACAAACAAGAGCGCATTAACTGTGAACTAGATGCGCTAATCAGTAAATTCATAGCTAAGGATGAGGGAAAACTACTTAGCAGAAAAACAATTAACTCGTTGCCATTCCCTGAAAGTAAAGAGCTAGTTGCCACTTGGCTAAGAGCAAATAATTTGTTTAACTTTGACCATAAAACCATTGAACGTTTAACATTAGCCGTTAAAACTAAACGACCAGGCACTAAGCTAGACGTGTATAATCAGGCAATGATTACCATCAATAAGGAGTTTTTGGCACTCGATACTGTTGAGCGCTAGTAAAATAGTCATCCGCCGTATATAATTAAGGAGCATCATGGATAAGAACCCTATCCGGAATAACCGTAATTCGAACAATAATAAAGGTGTAAAGAACATCGGCTTTGCTATTATTGTCATTTTGTTAGCACTAATTATTTTCGCTATATACAATAAGCCTTCAAATCTGAAGACTATTCCGCTGACACAAGCCATATCTCAATCAAACGCCGGTAAATATAAGTCGATTGAGGTTAATGGTAGCGAGCTAGATATTACCCCTAAGGGTCAATCTTCTCCAACTCTCAAGACATACACTGATCCAAACACTAGTCTAAAGTCGGAAGGCTTTAACTTCAATAAGGTTACTGTGAGTTATAAACCGCAGAGTAGCTCCGCTTCTGCCTGGCTTACTATCGGCGAATCCGTCATCCCGGTAATTATTATAGCTGGCGTGTTGTTCTTTATGCTTAGGAGTGCCCAAGGAGGTCAAAATCAGGCCTTGAGTTTCGGTAAAAGTAGAGCTCGTCTTTATGGTAACGAGAAAGATAAAGCCACATTCGCTGATATCGCCGGGTCCGATGAGGCCAAGCAGGATCTTTCTGAAGTAGTTGAATTTTTGAAATATCCTAAAAAGTTTTCTTCACTGGGTGCTCGTATTCCTAAGGGTGTTCTGCTGGTCGGTCCTCCAGGAACAGGTAAAACAATGTTATCCCGAGCAGTAGCTGGGGAAGCAAATGTTCCTTTCTTTAGCATTTCCGGTTCAGAATTTGTAGAAATGTTTGTAGGCGTTGGCGCTAGTCGTGTCCGTGATTTATTCGCCAAAGCTAAAAAGAATGCACCTTGTATTATCTTTATTGATGAAATTGATGCTGTGGGACGTAGGCGTGGATCGGGTATGGGTGGAGGTCACGATGAACGTGAGCAGACATTGAATCAGATTTTGGTGGAAATGGATGGTTTTGAACAGGGGCAGAATGTTATTGTGCTGGCTGCAACTAACCGAGCGGACGTTTTGGATCCAGCTTTGCTCAGACCAGGAAGATTCGACCGAAGGGTAAATATAGGTTTGCCTGACAGGAAAGAGAGAGAAGCCATTCTTAAGGTCCATTTTGCCAAGAAGCCGCTGGCTAAAGACGTAGACCTTGATGCTCTAGCCGCAAAGAGTGCGGGCAGTTCAGGCGCCGACCTTGCGAATATTGCCAACGAATCGGCAATCATTGCTGCTAGAAATAACCATCATCAAATTAGTCAGTTAGACGTAACTGAAGCATTTGAACGAGTCGCAATTGGGCCTGAGAGAAAGAGCAAGGTAATGACTGAAGGAGATAAGATAACTACTGCCTATCACGAAGCTGGGCATGCGCTGGTAGGCCATGTATTACCCGACAGTGATCCTGTACACAAGGTAACAATTATACCTAGAGGTGGTACAGGTGGAGTGACGTGGTTTATACCGCCTGAGGATAGGGTGTATGTTTCGCTTGTCCAGTTCAAGGATATGCTGGCCCGAGGCATGGGTGGTCGTATCGCGGAAGAAGTAGTCTTAGGAGCAGATCATATTACTACCGGTGCCGGTAGCGACCTACAACATGCAGCAGAAGTAGCACGAGATATGGTCGTAAACCAGGGAATGGGTAAACAATTACGCGACCAGGTCTTTAAAACCGATGATGGTCTGATGCTCGATAAATTGGTTCATGAAAGAGAATATTCAGATGACACCGCCAAAGTTATCGACCGAGAGGTAGAGAGTTTGATTACTGAAGCAGCAAACCGGGCTAGAATTGTTATTAAGGCTAATCGCGACAAACTGGAAGCCCTCAAGGATAAGTTATTGGAAAAAGAAACTGTCGATGCTGAAGAGGTTGCCGAGATATTAAAGGGTGCAAGTATGCCTAAAGGTGCCGCTCTGTACTAGAGAATTAAAAAAACCTTTGCCTAAGCGCTTTATACAGACTAATCTCTAGTCTATACTAAACTTTAACAGCAAACCTCTTTAATGAAACTGTATTAAAGTATGGATCAAAATGTCGGGCAGAAGCAGAAAAAATCAACGATCTTTAATGTAGCTACGTTGCTAATTGCCACTTCTATTTTAGGTCAGTTGCTTGGCTTTCTAAGGACTAAACTTGTTAGTTCTCATTTCCCGGTAGTTGGACCAGGCAGTACTGATGCCTACTTCGCCGCTTTCACCATACCCGATTTGTTTTTCTACACCATTTCCGCGGGCGCCCTGAGCGTCGCCTTCATGCCGGTATTAAGTGATTATCTTCATCGAAATGGTCGGAAGGCTGTCTGGCAGTTAACCTCAAGCTTTATGAACATTCTAGTAGTCATAATGTTTCTTGTTGGAATTGGAATACTTATTTTTGCCAGGCCTTTAGTTCATTATGTGGTGGCGCCAGGCCTTTCCCCTCCTCAACTTGACAAGGCAACTGAAATAATGAGGCTACTGGCTTTTAATCCTTTGCTTTTCACTATATCTGGAATCCTTACCAGTGTTCAGCAAACATTAGGTCGTTTCTTTTTCTTTGCTATTGCTCCTATATTTTATAACCTGACCATTATTGCCAGTATTTTTATATTTCACACTAACCTGGGCATAGTCGGCCTAGGCATCGGCGCTTTAGTCGGGGCGGTATTGCAGTTAGCGGTAGTAATAGCCGGGTTAACTGGTCTAAACTTTTTCTGGCATCCAAAAATCGATTTTAAGAGTAAAGATATGCACAGTATCTTGCGTCGATTGCCACCATTGTCGCTTGATCAGGGTATGGATCAGATAGAGGACGTTGTAGAAACACATATAGCCAGTGGTCTTGGTAGCGGCAGTATTTCTTACTTTAGCTATGCATATACCCTAAGCACGGCGCCTATACTGCTACTTGGAACAACCATTGCTACTGCCGCCTTTCCTAAATTAAATGCTCGATTAAGTCAGGGTAGGCCGGATCTTTTTAGAAAAGACTTTCTAAAAGTAGTTAGAGCTATGATATGGCTGGCCGCACCGGTAACTGTTCTATGTTATTTTTGCCGTGGCTACCTGGCACGTATTATCTACTCTAGGGGAAACGAACACATTGCCGTAATCTTCGGCTTTTTAACGATTGCAATCTTCTTCCGTATTATGTACTCAATTATTTCCCGCTGGTACTACTCAAACAAGGATACTAAAACGCCGACTTATATATCCGTCTTCACTATTGGCCTTAACATTGCCTTGGCTATTACTCTTGGTCGCCCGAATGCTTATGGAGTAGCTGGACTGGCAATTGCCCAATCTATCGTTGCTGTCGTTGAGGTATTGATCCTTAGTGTAGTTATGGTCTCGCGTGATCGAAAGCTTCTCGATCTGCAGTTCTGGAATGGTGTATTCAAAATTATCTCTGTTACCGGATTTACCGTGCTTGCCGGCTTCATTATGATCTCATTGATGCCGCTAGGCCTTTTTGACAGGGGGTTCATTACTTTAGGCAGCAAATTACTAATAATAACCAGCGTAACTTTGCTCGTACATGTGCTTGTTTCAGCCTTATTTGATTTAGAAGAAGCTAGACCAATCATGACGTTTGTTCGCCGGGTAGCTCTTAAACCTATTAAGGTGGATATTAGCTGAAACCAATACTATGGCTTATCTGTTATATAATGGCTGGGCATGGATAAATCACGGATTCGTAATTTCTGTATTATTGCTCATATTGATCATGGCAAATCTACTCTGGCCGACAGGCTGTTGGAGTTAACAGGTACTGTTAGTCTTCGCCAGATGAAAGAGCAACTGCTTGATCGGATGGATTTGGAGCGGGAAAAAGGCATAACCATCAAGCTGGCTCCGGTGAGGATGAAGTATAAAGACTATGAGCTCAATCTGATAGACACCCCTGGACATGTTGATTTTAGCTATGAAGTATCTCGAAGTCTGGCCGCTTGCGAGGGGGCTCTATTAGTAGTTGATGCCACTCAGGGGATCCAGGCGCAAACATTGGCTAATGTTTACCTGGCCATAGCAGCCGATCTTAAAATCATACCGGTGATTAATAAAATCGATTTACCGGCAGCTGATGTTGAGCGTGTCAGTTTAGAAATTATTAGTCTATTAGGTTGTGCTAGCGATGACATTTTGCATATTTCAGCGAAAACCGGTCTAGGAGTTGAGGCTATTTTGGAAGCTATAGTAAATTATATACCGGCGCCAAAGGTCAGTATTTCAGATAAAACCAGAGCCCTAATCTTTGACAGTTATTTTGATGATTACAGGGGCGTGATTCTTTATGTCAGGATAGCCGATGGTCGGATTGGCAAGAGTGATTCTATCCGCATGATGGCTTCTGGTGCCGAAGGGCTGGCACTGGAAGTCGGGTCGCTAACACCTGAAATGTCTCCTGGGGCGAGCTTAGAGTCAGGGGAAATAGGCTATATTGTAACCAACCTGAAAACTTCCCATGAAGCCCATGTCGGCGACACTATTACTTTGGCGGCTAAACCCGCAGAGCAACCACTCCCCGGGTATAAAGAAGTGCTGCCTTTTGTCTATGCCGGGTTCTTTCCCGAAAGTAACGAAGACTACCAAGCACTTAAAGACGCAGTAGAAAAACTTTCTTTAAATGATTCGGCATTAAGGTATGCACCCGAAAACTCTCCAGTATTGGGGTTCGGAATACGTATTGGTTTTTTGGGGTTATTACATCTGGACATTATCCGTGAGCGGCTAGAGCGGGAATACGGTCTTGAGCTAGTAGTAACCAACCCATCTACTGATTACCATGTGCTCCTAAATAGCAATGAAGAGCTAGATATTAAGAGTGCTTCCGATTTGCCAGACCCTACTAAGATACGAGAAATACGCGAACCGTGGATAAAAGGCGAAATTATCCTACCCAAGAACTATATCGGGCCGGTTTTACAACTTATAGCCCAAAAGCGCGGTCGCCAGTCTAATCTAAGCTATGTTGAGGAGCAAGCCTTAATAAGCTTTGAGGCACCACTAGCTAACCTGCTGACCGATTTTTATGACCAGCTTAAAAGCCTTACCAGCGGTTATGGGTCATTTAATTATGAACTCGCTGACTATCGCCCAGAAGATCTGGTCAGGCTGGACTTTTTAGTTGCTGGCGAAAGGGTTGATGCTTTATCGATAATGGTGCACCGCTCAGAGGCTTTGTCCCTTGGCAGAAGTACCCTGTCCAAGCTAAAGGACATAATTCCCAGGCAAAACTTCAAAGTAGCCCTCCAGGCGGGAATAAATGGAAAGATAATAGCCAGGGAAGATATAAGTGCTTATCGTAAGGATGTGACCACGGGTCTTTACGGAGGGGACGTAACACGAAAACGCAAGGTACTTGAAAAGCAAAAAAAGGGTAAACAAAGACTTAAAAAATTTGGCAAAGTGGACATACCGGCCGAAGCCTTCTTTGTCATGATGCGCCGCGATCAGTAAATTTTACATTGCTCAGGACAAGCCTTTTTGAGTTAATATAGGGCAATGAATAAACTGGAGCATAAAGTTGAGTTTGATCACATACTCGCTCACTACGAACTATCTAAGCAGGCTAAAGAACTTCTTGATCGGTTGCGACTGGTACTTCTAGCTGGACCGACAGCCTCAGGCAGAAATACAATTATTGACCAGCTTATAAAGAAGGGAAATTATAAATACATAGTTTCAGATACTACCAGAGCACCCCGAATAAATAACGGTATTCCGGAAAAAAACGGGGTTAACTATTTTTTTAAAAGCGAAGAAGAGTTTCTCTTCGATTTAAAAAAAGGTGAATTTCTTGAGGCCGAGATTATACACGAGCGCCAAGTTTCAGGTATAAGTATCCGCGAGTTAGCAACAGCGGAAAAATCGGGAAAAATTGCCATAACCGAAGTGGAGATAGGTGGTTTCGCCAATATCTTAAGCCGAAAAGCCGATACAATAGGTATATTAATTTTACCCCCCTCGTTCGAAGTCTGGATTGAGCGGATAAACGCTCGCAGTGAAATGGAGAAAGAGGAAGTTCTGAGTCGGCTTAACACAGGAGTGAGAATCTTTAAAGAAGCGTTAAGAGATAAACATATATCTATAGTTATAAATGACTATTTAGAAAAAGCTGTCGCAGAAGTTGATGCCATAGTTAACTCGCGGTCTATGCCTGACAGTACTATTGGATTAGCCCTAGTTAAGCAGCTGTTAAACGAGACTGAAGCATACCTAGGAGAAATGTCCTGATTTAGCACTCTTGACTCATGAGTGCCAACAGTTTAGAATGAGCTTAAACTTATTCTAAGGTTTAAGTATTATGACTGAACGTCAAAGCCAGATTTTAAAAGCAATAGTTGAGCAATATGCTGAAGTAGCCAGTCCGGTTGGCTCTAACCTATTGGCTAAAGTCTTTGATGTATCCTCTGCTACTGTTCGGGCTGAAATGGCTGAGCTGGAGAGGTTGGGTTATATTACCCAGCCGCACACTAGTGCCGGTAGAATACCTACCGATAAAGGCTATAGATATTACGTAAATGAGCTGAGCGAAAATCAACAGCTAGAAACTCAAGAAAGACGGGCCGAAAGAGCCCTGGCAATCAGAGTCCAGGGCGGGGGTGTTCCCGAAAGAATAATTCGTAATGCCGTCGATACGTTAGTTGAACTGACCCATAACTTAGGACTGGCCACTATTGGCAACCAGCTGTACATTAGTGGTCTGAGCAATCTTTTCGGCCAGCCCGAATTCGTGAGTGGCGAACAGGTAAGGCAGGTTGCCCAGCTGCTGGACAACCTAGAGCCTTGGCTTAGGGAGACTTCTCCAAATCAACCGCTTAATGTCTACATTGGCGGGGAAAATCCGATTGGCCGCAGTGCTGGGGCCAGTCTCATTATTAGTCGTTTCCGGAGTGCTTTTAGTGACCATAGCTATATAGGCGTACTGGGACCGACCAGACAACAGTACCGTGATGTGATGCATCTTGTAAGAAGGGCCGGTCAGGAACTCGAGGAGGTTTTATATGACTGATAAAAAAAAGATTACCGAAGAAATACCGT
>JAJZOE010000001.1 GCA_021829145.1 bacterium
CTACCTTGCCGTTTAGTTTGAGCGTCAATACGCTCTACTAGCTGCTTAGGCATTGATACGTTAAAAGTTTGCGAATTCATACAAACATTGTATGTAATTATGTTTGGGTCGTCAAGTTAAATATGTTTCTAAAAACTTAGTATCTCATTTTTATACTTTAACTCTAAATCTTATCTATAAAAAAGTATCTTGGAGGGCCAGGAGGGACTCGAACCCTCGACACCCTGCTTAAGAGGCAGGTGCTCTAACCGGCTGAGCTACTGGCCCAATTTACCCCTGAAACTTTATCAAAGTACCTCTGTCAATGCAATAGTCATCAAGTGTTTAGAGATTGGCTTTGCTAAAATAGATAAATTGATGAAGATATTATCCGGCAGAGAACTATCCGGCTTTATTAAAGAACGGCAGGCACACAGTGTCCGCTCTCTGACCCAGTCTGCTGGCATTGTGCCCAAACTGGCCATTATTAAGACGATTGACAACCCGGTGATTGATCTATATGTCGGCTTGAAACAGAAGTATGCTGACGACATCGGCATTGCAGTCGATCTGTACCGGTTAGAGCAGGAAGAGGTGCCCGACCTTCTTAATAAACTCAATTCAGACACATCAGTTCACGGTATCATTATCCAGTTGCCGATTAAGAATCCGGATCAGACCGATGAATTAACCAATCTGGTTTCTCCGGACAAAGATGTTGATGCGCTGGGAGATAAGGCCAAGTTTGATCCTGCTACCCCTATGGCCATACTCTGGCTGTTATCCGGATATAACATAGACCTGCAGGGCAAGAAGGTCGTATTGATCGGCAAGGGAAAACTGGTAGGACGTCCCCTGGAGAAAATGCTTAAAAACAGCGGCGTTGATGTATTTACGATCGACAGCAAAACCAAGGATGTGCCCAAGCTAACAAAAGAAGCCGACATTATTATTACTGCTACCGGAAGCCCTTCAGTACTAACTTCGGATATGGTAAAGCCCGGCTCGGTTGTAGTTGATGCTGGGGTTGCCAGTGAGGATGGCAAAACTGTCGGCGATGTGGCTGATGATTTATTTGAGCGGCAGGATATTACTATAACTCCTAAAAAGGGCGGAGTCGGGCCGCTAACCATCTGCGCCCTGTTCGAAAACGTTATCCGATCGGCAGAAAGACAAAGAGAATAAAAATGGTAAAGATAGGAGTCTTTGACTCGGGTGTTGGCGGCCTTTCGGTAGCTAATGCGATCGAAAAGGCTCTGCCCGAGGCTGACGTCAATTTCGTCTGCGATGCCGCCCATGTCCCATACGGCACAAAGTCCAAACAAGAGCTGCTGAAGCTAGCCTTACCTATCTTGAAATCACTGGAAACAGAATATAAGTGCGATGCGGTAGTTGTGGCCTGCAATACAATAACCACGACTATCATTAAAGATGTGCGGGCAGAGTTGAGTGTCCCGGTTATAGCAATCGAACCAATGATTAAACCGGCTGCGGCGTTGAGCAAGAGCGGAGTTATTGCTGTCTGTGCCACGCCGGCAACGCTAAAAAGCGAGCGTTACGCCCAGCTGAAACAAGACTATGCTAAAAACGTAGTTGTGCTTGAACCGGATTGCTCTAACTGGGCCTTGTTAATCGAGCAAAATAAACTGGACAAAAAGCAGATCAAATCGATGGTTAATGACGTTATTGCCAAGTCGGCCGACGTAATCGTCCTCGGCTGCACCCATTACCACTGGATAGAAGAGGATATACGGAAACTGGCTAAGGGCAGGGCGCTAATTATTCAGCCCGAGCAGGCAATAATTAAGCGTCTGATTGAGACCCTGAAACAGCCTGCTTAAACTGGTTCCCCCGGTCTTTATAGTTGTCGAACATATCAAAGCTAGCGCAGGCGGGGGATAATAGCACCACATCTCCCGGTTGGGCGTATGTTTTCACCGTAGCAATAATTTCGCCCATGTTGACGCCGCCGTTAACACAGTCGTTGAAGCCTTCCTCTCTTAGGGCTTGTTCAATTCTTGGACCCTGATCGCCGATTAATACAACCTTGCGGACATTGTCGGCTGCGATCGTTTTCGCCAGTTCAGTATAGTCAGACCCCTTGTCTGAGCCTCCCAAGATGACTACTTTCGGTTCGATGAACGACTGGATAGCTACAATCGCGGTTTCGGGAGTAGTACCGAAACTGTCATCATAATAGGCGGCTCCGTTAATCTCACCGGCAAACTCCAATCGGTGTTCCAGCCCCATAAAACTGTTCAATACCTGGCGGATTGGCATGGGGTCCCGGTTAATCTGCCACATTGCCGTTACTGCGGCGCAAACATTCTGCAGATTGTGCCTGCCCCTAAGCTTAATTTCCTCGACCGGACAGACATCAGTCCCGGCGATATGAACATAGCCGTTTTTAATAACGGCGCCCGGTTCCTCAAAGTAGGGAATCTTCCAGCCTTTGCTGGTAGAAGCGATCCTGACAGAATTTTCATTTTTGGCAAAGTATACTGCCATGTCATCACTTCCTTGGTGTCTGAACAGCTGGGTTTTAGCGTTGAAGTAATCGTCGATTTCCGGATGCCAGTCCAAATGTTCACCAACTACCATCAGGCAGACCGCTATGGCCGGAGAGTAGTGGCAGTCAATCAGTTGGAAGCTGGACAGTTCAAGCACCACCCAGTCATCCGGCTGAATTCCCCGGTTTAACAGCTCGAGTGCCGGCACCCCGATATTGCCTCCTAAATGAACTTTCTGGCCACCAGCCTCGATCATTTTAGCGATTAGTGTAGACGTCGTGCCTTTACCCTTGGTCCCAGTCACCCCGACTATATTACTGGTCGGACAGACTCTGAAGAATTCATTGGTGTTAGAGGTGATCTTCTCCTTGATAGAATCATTGGCTTCCAGTAAATCACTAGGCTTAATAACCGGCGAGCGGACTACCAGATCAAAGCGGGAAAGATCGGCCAGATAGTTTGCCCCGAGTTGCGAATGAACCCCCTCTGGTATGTCCAACTGGTTTTGGTCACAGATTGTAATGTCCGCCTTGTCTTTCCAATAATTGAAAGCGGCCTTGCCCTCTAAGCCAAAGCCAACAATAGCTACTTTCATAAGGGCCTATGCGAGGTGTTTTTTAACAATGTCAAAAACCTGACGAGGAGTCATATTGGCTTTCAGGATTACAGCAGTGACACCGAGGTTTTTTACTGAGTCTGAGATTTCTTGCTCGCCCATGTTGGTCAGGATAATTACTTTCATATTCTTGCCCCAGCTGGTCTTGCGCATGGCTTCTAATACTTGATCCCCGGTCATTTCAGGCATCATGATGTCTAGCAGGACGATATCCGGTCGCATCGATTCAATTAGTTCAAGCCCAAGCTTGCCATTTTCAGCAGTTTCAACAGTATAACCTTCCGCCTCAAACTTGAACCGGTACATCTGGGAGATAGCCAGGTCGTCTTCTACAATAGCTATTTTGGCTGCCATTAGTATTTATCCTAGGCCTATATGGTGTATTTGACAATAATTATCTGAGAACTTCTTCGATAATTTCCACAATTTGCTTTGGGGTATGGTGGGCTTTAACTATGTAACGATCAACGTCCAGAAACCTCAGCCTGGGTGGCGCCTCATCCTTGCTGATATTAGTCAAGACAACCACCCTTATTGAGCTCCCCCAATCGGTAGACCTTAAATGTTCAAGCATAACATCACCGCTCATAACCGGCATCTTGAGATCGAGCAGGATAAGGTCGGGGCCGAATCTTTCTGCAACGCCAAGCCCTTCCTGTCCGTCATAAGCAACCTCAACTAAATAGCCTTCATGCTCCAGCTTGAAGCGATACATGTGGGCGATGGTAGGTTCGTCTTCTACTATCTCAATTTTTGTTTTTACAGGGACAATCGCCATCTATAGTTGACATTTTAACGCACTTATGGTAAATTGCAAACTGTTCTTTATTAGATAACCTTCAGCACCAATCGTCCCTAAAAACGACGAGAGGTGCTGTTTTTAATCTTATAAATAAGTATAAACATGGTTGAGCAAAGCGCCGATTCAAATTCTAGCAGGAGCCTGATGGACAGAGCCAAGCAACTTGGTGCTGGGCTGGCCCTTTCTACCGCAGTAGTTGGCGGCGGCGCTCTTGTTGTCGAGGGAGCCGTAAACCCGACTCATGATATTGCAATCTCTACGAAACATGCTGAACCATCAAATATGCTTGGCGATGGCTTTTCTATATTAGAAGAGGCGGGGGCTGTGCTAGGATCGGGAGTCCTTTTAAAAAGGGGTCTTAGGAATATTGGATTAGCTTTTGACGACCAAAAACAAGCAATTAATGAGGTTGCCCATAGTTCATCAAAGAGTAAACGTCTAGCCAGCGTTGGTCTGCTGACTGTATTTACTGGAGTGGTCGCCGGTAACTTTTTTAATATTTCCGATAATGTATCTAAGACGCAATCAAACGTTGCGTCGTATTTCAAGGAGCTTAATCCCGGCGGTACAAATGATAAATCTTATGTGATTAGCAACACTCCAGTTCCTAATATGCTTAACGTAAGCAATATCGACGAGGCAGAGATTAAGACTTTAGATAAAATAGCAAGAAATGATAACGTCTCCCTAATCCCTATTCAGCATGACTGGAGCGGAGGATCGTATAGTTCTACTCAAGCTGTTGGGTCTGGTGGGTATAACCTCGAATTCCTCACTATGGGTTTGCCGGCTAGTATATCTCATATTCCACAGGCGGATGCGAATTGTAACAATGTTGAGGTTAATGCATCGTCTCAAATGGGAGTAAGGCCGGGAGAGTTTTTCAGTCTTCAAGGACTTAAGGTTAGGGTTCATGACTTGATACAGGGAGGAGCGGGCTTTAACTTATTGCCAGTAGTCATGGATAGTAAAGATTTCTCCCGATGCCTGCTAACTAGTTCAGACCCTTCATACAATATGGCTATTGCTCAAGGAAATGGAAAAGAAATGGAGCATTTCCTAAAAAATTTAAACTCTACAAACAACTCTCCATCTAATAGGCTCTACGCAGTTACACTAGATCAATTTATTAACAATGCTGAAAATACTGGCAAAAATGCCGTAAACGGGCTGGTTCTTGAAGCAATGGCAATCGGCATGGCTTTAGGCGCAATCGCCTTAAATTATAAAACAAGCCAAGATCTAGCTAATAACAGAAGCCGCAACAGCATGCTAAAAGCTAACGGTTATGACGAGCATTTGATCATGAAAATATATAAAGAGAGATCAGAAGCGGATGCGGTTGGGGCGGCAGTTCTAGCAATGCCCGGAACATTAATCGTTGATACATTGGTCAATCATGCTCAGCCTGGTGGAGCTTTAGGCATTAACATAGAAACATTTCTGGCAGTGACAGGTTTCTTATGGGCTATAAGTAGAATTAGTACATCTTTGTCGGTTCGAAAAGAAGCTAGGTTAATCACCAATCAAAGGAATGGGGGATAATCATGAGCATTATAAGCGCAGAACAAATATCTTTTTATGATCAATTGAAAGAATCTAATTTTAATATAAATTCGGGCTTTACTACACTTATGGGCCCCTCAGGTTCTGGTAAATCTACATGCGCTCAGCTGCTCCTAGGGGCATTAAAAATAACCTCTGGCAAGATTAGGCATTTTTCAAAGGATGGAAGCGAAGTGCTCACAGTATTCCCTGAAAATACACATAATCTGTTAAATAAGCTTCGTCTTGAAAGTGATCAAAACAGAAGAATAAAAAAACATGTCATCCAATCTTATGGTTATGTAGCACAAACACCCGAACTCCCTAAAGACATGACAGTCAGGGATTATATATATAATGTCCGGACAGCAGCCGGTAACAGGCTTGATCTATCTTATGTAGAGGGTTTGCTAGAACGCCTAGGAATTCATAAGAATATAGATTCAATTGCCTCAGCACAATCGGGGGGAGAACAACAGAGAACAGCCTTGGCTTTTGCCTTGGCTAATCGGCCAAATTTCTTGATTGCAGATGAGCCAAACGCCTCACTTGATAGCGTTTCGGGGAAAGAAGTATTAAATTTGACTAGATCGCTTGCGGATGAAGGTATGTCTGTATTATGGATTACTCACACTGCAGAACATCAAGAATATGCTGACCATAGATTAATCGCTAAGGATGGCGTAATTACCGAGGAGGCATTATGACAGTAGGTGAGACAATCATAACTGAACCAGTTCCTCCTCGACAAGATTCATATATTCATTATGCTTTTAATGAACTTAACAATCCTGAATTTGTAGATCTAGCCCTAAAAGTACACGCCGAGGGTTATACAACGATGGGATATGTGAGCAGCGATGCAGTTGGTGCTGATGGAGCTTTATTAGAAGCAATTGACCATGCCAGAGGGGTGAATACCGATTATTTCCTTGCTGTTAATCCAAATGAGCCATCTGATATGGCAACTATGAGAAAAATTAATATTCCCGCAGGAGGATCGATCGAGGAACTACCAGCCTATCAACTATCAAAGGTAGGATTATCAGTGGAAGGCCTGAGCTTTCTAAAAGCACTAGGAGAAAATGGTCTGATGGTAAAAGAAATTGCAGGTCTAGCCCGAACCAAAGATGCATCACCTGCATGTGTTTATGAGTTGTTAAGAGACGTTCTACAAAGTGCCTTAGGCGAAAACGAGGTTTGGTTCTTTAGTATTGTATCAACCACATTCGATTCCTTAACGAGACACTTTGGTAAAACAGCATTTACAGTTATTGGGGACGATGTGAAAATAAACGATTCAAGAGTTAGCGAAAGCATACAGCTTAGACCAACGCTTTTACACCCAGATAGGCTTTTTGAATCAATGATAACTGACATTGAGACAGCCTTAAGTAAAAGGGATCAATTAAGGATATTGAAAATGTTCTTATACTTTACTGACGGATTACAAGATGACGAGTTGGACTTAAGTGTATCGAATTACAGAAGAAATTTATTAGAACTACTTAAAGGCGCACAAACTAATTAAGAATTAATCATGGCTCAATCATTCGAATCAAAATTTATTAGTAATGTTCAAGAGCAGAGAGCTCTTTGGACAGCACCTGAAGAATATGATTTATCTTCGGGAATCGATCGCAAAATACTTGATAGAAAATTTGATGACAATGCAGTTTTGGCAATTACAGACCGAATACATATAATCGCGAACGAGTTATTCACAGTCACTTATCCTGATCAGGAAAGTGATGAAAATTCTCGAGAACAATTCGTAGATGATATAACTAACCAAGGGTTGCAATATGGTCGATGGTTCTATTTCCCATGGAAAAAAGAATTAGTCCATTTCCCGGATATCGAAACTCATAGAAAGCTTAGAACGGCTCGAAATAAAAATCTTATTAACGACGAAGAACAAAGCAAACTATACGAAGCGACTATTGCCATATTCGGTCTTAGCGTTGGAAGCAATGTCGTTTCGAAACTTGTTCTAACTGGGATTGGTGGAAAACTTATTCTAGCTGACCCTGATGTTATAGAGCCTACAAATTTAAATAGGATTGAAGGGAGCTTTACGGATGTGGGGTCTAGTAAAGTTGATTTTGTCGCTCGTAAAATCAGTGAAGCGGACCCCTATATAAATCAAGTGCACATAAAAGACAAAGTTGACCAGGAAACTCTTGGGGCTGTAACCGATACTCATCATCCAGATATTTTTATTGATGAGGTAGATGATCTGACAGCTAAAATATACATAAGGGAGGAAGGACTGAGGAGTGAGACACCGGTTTTAATGGCTACCGACACAGGCGACAAAGCAATAATCGATGTTGAAAGGTATGACCAAGATAATACACTGCCTTTTAATGGAAGATTAAGGGGTAAAGATTTAGATGGTATAAAATTAGGAGATCCTAAATCAATTGCCACGGCACTCCCTAAATTAATCGGAATCAGAAATACTACACCTCGTCTTATAGAGTCTTTTTTGGAAAAGGGTAAGTCATTATCGGGCATTCCTCAACTAGGTGTTACGGCAGCTATTGGTGGATCTCTAGTTGCCTTAGCCTCTCGAGAGATTATATTAGGAAGGAAAGTAGATTCGGGTCGATATATCTTCTCCCCTAGCGAAATTATGAAGTTTAAATCTCCCACCTCAATCTCAGAAGCTGCACATATACTCCATAGATTCCTAAAACACCACAAGAGTTAAAGTATCCTTTATCAAGGATTTTCCATATAATACTTATGTATGACCATAGGATTGCTAATCCTAATTTTGAGTACCCTGGTTTCGCTATTCTCTGGGCTATTCGTTTTAATACGCAATCCCAAACAGAGCATAAACAAAATATACAGCTTTACTTCTCTTATCTTGATACTATTCAGTATAGTCAACTACCTATCCCTTAATAATGGTTCATCAAAGCTTTTATTTATAAGACTAGTTATGATGACTACCACTGTCGGCGTAGCTAGTATTTACATCCTAGTATATTCATTAAACACAGAGTTTTTTTGGAGATCTATATTAAATAGGGTTTTGCTTATAATTTCTTTGATTATTGCTGTCCTGGACATAACACCGTTTGTATTTAGGGGCTTAAGCAGTGGGACTTATGCGCTACCAATTCCATCAATCGGTGCATTTTTCTACTTAGCCCAATTCCTAATCATTCTTATATTGACAGGATATCACCTAGTTCAAGGAATTAGAAAAAAACAAAGTATAACAAGGAAGCAAAATAAAACACTTCTAATTGGTGTTATACCAATTTTAATCCTTGCACCAATTACCAGTTTTATTTTTCCGATTGTTTTAAAAAACTCAAATTATATAGTTCTTAGTCCGATTTACTCAACATTCTTTGTGTGCATGGTGGGATATACAATTATTAAACACGGATTATTCGACATTAAACTAATCATTGCTAGAGCGCTTACCTATATGATGTCAATAGCCTTAGTGGCAATGATATATGGGATGATCTTGCTAGGAGCAATTAAATTAATATTCCACCCACATATTTCTTTAATTGCTCAGGTCTTCCTGGCGTTGTCTACTGCTCTTGCTGCGTTATCTTTCCAGCGAATAAAGCGTATGTTTGATAGCCTTACAAGTAAATACTTCTACCAAGACGCATACGATGTACAAGCCTTTCTTGACAGCTTCAACAAGATACTTGTAACCACTTTCGAACTCGATCCATTGTTAAGAAAAGTGGGGGATATTATAGAGCAGAATTTAAAACCAAAGTACATAGTTTTCGGTATAAAAGAAATCAATGAAAAACCGATAAGAATTATTGGGACAAAAAATTCACCCGAATTTAATAATTCAGATATTGCCTTTGTTCGCTCTGTTACTCCAAGGATGAAAACAAAATGTATTGTTACGGACATGCTTGATGAAAAATACAAAGCTTTACAGGATGTGATGAAAGAGAAGGAAGTGGCCGTCCTTGTAAGACTTGCTACTAACACCTATGAAGAAGGAATAGGCTACCTTGTATTAGGGCCAAAGAAAAGTGGTAACATTTATAGCTCTCAAGATATCAAGGTTCTAGAAATAATAGCCAATGAACTAGTAGTTGCTATACAGAACGCTCTACACACTGAGGAAATAGAAAACTTTAATATCACCTTGCAAGAAAAAATTAAAGACGCTACCCATAAATTACGCAAAACCAACGACAAACTCCGTGCTCTAGATGAGGCTAAAGACGACTTTGTTAGTATGGCCTCCCATCAGCTAAGAACACCTCTGACTAGTGTTAAGGGGAATATTAGCTTAGTGCTTGACGGTGATGCAGGTAAAATAACAACCCTGCAAAGGCAACTACTGGAACAGGCTTTTATTAGCTCACAGAGAATGGTCTTTCTCATTGCCGACCTGCTTAACGTTTCTCGCTTAAAAACCGGCAAGTTCGTGATTGAGCCTTCAGAAGTAGACATGGTAAATGTTGTTGAAGAAGAAGTAAACCAGCTAATAGATACAGCTAAATCCAGGCACCTAACTCTGGAATACCAAAAGCCGTCTAAAATAACACCGCTAATACTAGATGAAACTAAAACTAGACAGGTTATCATGAACTTTATCGATAACGCCATATATTACACTCCGGCGGGAGGAACAATTAAGGTGGTATTGTCAGAAACGCCAACCGCTGTTGAGTGTCGGGTAATAGATAACGGAATAGGGGTGCCCAAACATGAGCAGCACCATCTGTTTACCAAGTTTTACCGGGCCGGCAACGCCCAAAAAGCCAGACCGGACGGCACCGGATTGGGGCTGTTTATGGCCAAGAAAGTCATTATCGCCGAGGGAGGAGCCATAATTTTTGAGACCGAAGAAGGCAAAGGCAGCACTTTTGGTTTCAGCCTGCCCAAGGATAAACTTGCCGTCGGAGTGGCACAGCTACCCCCTCAAGAGTCGAAACAGCCGGCTCTAGTTGCCAAGTAAAGAATCTATTAGCATAACAACAATATTGACATTACCTGAATACTATGATAATGTGTTAGTTAAGTAAATGCGGTGGGCATGTTTACTGACCGCTGTCTCTGGTTAACGAGGCAAATCCGGTGCTTTTAACGAAGTATTGGGTGTAACAGGAGGGTGATTGCTAAAGAGGCAATTGCTACCTGAAAGTGGTTGGTGGGCAACCAAAGTAAACATAAAGACTCTGTAAGAAAACAAATAGACTAAGTCTGTTTGTTAATGAATTATTACAACACAAAGTCAACGAGCACTTAACTTAGGAGTAGGGAGGCTTTATTTTATGAAATTATTTAGCAAACTTAAGACTATCGCTAAAAGGGCATTGCCTTTTGGCGTAGTAGGAGTCATGGCTATCGGGATGGTTAGCTTTATCCGTCCTGCATATGCATTGAATCTGCCAACGAGTTGTAATGACGCCCCCAATGAGGTTATTTGGTGTGGCGCCGCTACACCTCAACAAGTGCTCCATGATTACGTTTACGGCGACGGCCACAACAGCCAGGCCAGCATCCAGAATATTTACGGCTGGCATGGCAGCGCTTTCGGCGTCTCCGGTTTTGACATTACCAACTACAAGATCCATCAAATTACCAGCACTGCTGTTGCTGGCACGGTAACGAGCAATGGTAATGTATATATTGGCAGCCGTTTGGTTGCTTCTCACGCTATTACCGCCGGTCGCGAATGGATATCTGGCAGTGCAACAGAAAGCAACAACGGCACGACCTTTTACGTAAGACCCACTAGTGTTTCTTTTCTACAGTCAAGCCTTGACGCATTCGTTGTAATGGTCAACAACCAGTTCTCTTACGCGATCCTATCCAGCTGTGGCAACCCGGTTGTCGGTATTCCGACCCCCGCTCCTAAGCCGTCAAAGCCCAAGAAGCCCGACTACACTATTGAAAAGCTTGTTGCCTACAACAACGGATCCAACAACTACACAAAGAACATTACGGTAAAGCCAGACACCACGGTTAGATATCGGGTCAAAATTGACAGCACCGGCAAGGCCGATGTCACCAACCTTAAGGCTGAAGATATTCTGCCTAAGGACACCCAATATACCGACGGTACACTGACTCTTAACGGTAAGCAATTGAGTACGACCGATGCTGCCAGGTTCTTTGTAGAGGATGGGCACCGCAACGGCTTAAACCTGGGATCATTGACTCCCGGCAAAGAAGATCTTTTGGATTTCAAAGCCGTTATTGGGCCAAAGATGACCGACACCAACTGTGTCACGGAAACTTTGCGCAACACTGCCTACATGATCGCTACCCAGCTTCCGCTTAAGCATTCATACGCCGATGTTGCTATCAAGTGCGTACCGCCTAAACCTACACAACCGAACTACACCATTAATAAGACAGTGGCTGCCGACGGATCTAACAATTACCAGAAGAGTATTACCGTCAACCCAGGCTCAACAGTAGACTACAGGGTCACTATAGACAGCACCGGTAAAGCAAACGTTACGGGCCTAAACGTTAAAGACCTGATGCCAATTGAGGATACCTACACTACCGGTACGCTTACACTTAATGGGCAAACTCTTTCAACCGCTGATGTTGCCAAGTTCTTCTCTACTAGCGGCCTGAACCTGCCCGACCTTGCTCCTGGCAAAGTTGACCAGTTCGATTTCAAAGCAGTCGTAGGGGCTGACATGAGTAGCACTAGCTGCGAAGTCGGTCCGTTCCCGAACACCGCCACGATGAGTGCAAAGAATCTTCCTTCTGCTAGCTCCACTGCACTAGTGAATGTCAAGTGTGTTTCGCCACCGCCCAAGCCCCACACCCCTAACTACACCATTACTAAGCAAGTTGCGCTTGACGGCACCAACAACTATGGTCCGGATGTAATGGTTGATCCGAACACAAAGGTAGATTACAAGATTGTGGTCAGCAGTACCGGTACCGCAAACGTTACAGGCCTGTTAGTAAAAGACGTGCTGGGCAACGACTTACAGTATGTAACCGGTACCCTGATGGAGAATGGTACTCCGCTGACAGCCAGCAATGGAGTTGATCCGGTATCCGAATTCTTCGGCGGCGGTTTGACGCTCGGATCTCTTGCCCCTGGTAGCTCAGACACATTTACCTTCGTAGCAATTGCCGGTGCCAACCAGGATAACGCTAACTGTGTAGCAAGCACTTTGCCTAACTATGCAATCATGAGTGCACAAAACCTGCCCCAAGAAGAAGCAGAGGCAACAGTCAGTGTAGAGTGCCCGGTCACTCCTACACCTACCCCAACCCCGACTCCTACACCTACCCCGACACCAACTCCTCCAAGCAGCTTGGTCAACACGGGTCCTGGCAACACTATCGGTGTATTCATCGGAATAAGTGTGGCAGCAGCGGCAGGCTACAGTCTGTTGCTCAGGCGCAGGATCTACCGCAACAGCTAATTCTGTGGATAAGCGCTAGCAGAAAAACAGTTTCTGTGATATAAAGAAGACAGTTAAACAAAAGCAAAAAGAGCAAAGACTGACCGCTCTAAACACTTGAAAATCCCAGGCATTATATAAGCCCTGGGATTTTCGTATCTGTTATGGTAATATATGCCAGATATTTCAAGGTCCCATCGTCTAGCGGTTAGGACACCGGGTTTTCATCCCGGCAACAGGGGTTCGATTCCCCTTGGGATCACCATAGGAAAGTTACAGATAAGAAATTGTTATAAATATTAGTCGACAATAATTGTAGCCGATACTTATTTGTTAAAAATTTATAAAATTCTTTTGGTCTATTTCTACTTACTCTATAATGGCTAATGAAACACCTCGCTTGGACTTTATGTTCTCGTGAGGTTTTTTATTGAGAACACACTATTGACACAAACGTACAACAAACTGTACAATAGGAATGTAATATAAGGATAACATTATGAGTACTAAGACAATAGATACTACGGATTTGCGTAATAATCTATCGGCTACTATTAATGCTGTCGGTAAAGACGATATTCTGTTTATCAAAAGCAGGGGTAAACTTACTGGCAAAGTTATTATTGATGACGATTTACTAGAAGACCTATTGCTGTTAAATGATAGTGAGTACATTGCGTCTATATCTAGAGCTCGTGACGAAATAAAGCATGGAGATGTTTATACCTTCGATGAGGTTTTTGGGGACGTACTATAAATGAACCAATACCGCATTGTATTTGCGGGTAGCAGCAAAAAAGATATAGATAAGCTTGACCAAACTACTCGCAAAAGAATTGCAAAAAAACTTCAATTCTTCATTGAGCAAGAAGACCCCTTGGCTTATGCTAGACAATTAGTACATTCAAGTATTGGCAGCTATAGATTCCGCGTTGGTCATTACCGAATAGTTTTTGATATAGATGGCAATATATTCCAAGTGACAAGCATTAAACACAGGAAAGATGTATACAGAGGCTAACTGCGACTTATCCCGACATCCAGTCTGTTTAATACGTAATTCCAGCGGATAATTTCTCGAGCTATTCGCTTATAAAGCGGGGTGCCTAGGGTCACCAGATAGACACAAAAATAAAAGTCATTGACTACAATCGTATATTCAGATATTCTGATTATATGAAAGCGATAGGCATTATTAGAGATAGAGGTCAATTAACTATTCCCGATAGTATTAGGAAGACTGTTAAATGGGCTGGTCCTATGTCAGCGGTTTCAATAACCGTGGTTAAACCTGATCAAATAATTATTCAGCCTCAGCACGCATATATTGACTGGGAAGAAATTTGGGCAGGTATAAAACGTGCTCGAGCCATAAGTGGAAAAGCCAAAGCGATTTCAGCTGCCGAATTTTTACAGAAAGATAGGTCGTCACATTAGTAATGAGTGAAAACACGCTAGTTGTTGATACCCCAGTAATTGTTAAATGGCTCAACCAGGATAATGAAGATTATATAGAACAGGCAGATAGGATACTTAAGGATGCTCAGCTTGATAAGATTATAATTATTGCCCCTGAGCTAGCAAGGTATGAAGTTGGTAATGCACTTTTGCTGGGCAAACATTTATCAATTGAGCAGGCAAGTATTGTCTTGGCTCAATTGTATAAGCTACCGATTACGTTTGTTGAGGACACAGCTGAATTAGCTGAAAAGACCTTTGAACTTGCTGTCCAGGCGGAGATTACTTATTATGATGCGTCATTTATAGCTTTAGCTAATCAATATGATGCAACGTTGGTGACCGATAACATGAAACACCAAGGTAAATTAAAAGCAATCAAGACTAGAGCGATTAAGGACTATTAGATATACTTCGCGTGATATATCTACCCATCGATAGGTCAAACCGCTCATTAATTTCTTCAAAGATAAGGTTCCAATTCGATGTTAGTTGGCTCACTATTACGCCAACACTTATGAGATACTTATTATTTGGTTTTGGGTGCTAAAATATTGGTATAAATATAAGGAGAGGAATCGTATGGCTCGAAACATTCTTTATGAACAGCGAAAAAAATTTGATCAACACCAAACGAACATTAAGAACCTATCAAGAGTTAAAAAACTAGCAGTATCTCTAGGAGTTAGTGGTGCTATGGTTGCCAGTCTTGCTGTCCCCGCATTCGCTATGGGCGGACCGACACCTAATCCTGTGGGCGGACCTGGATGCTTCGGAAAATGGCGAGCAGGCTCTGTGCAATCAATTAACGGGCACGCTCCCGGCACAAACAACGCAGGCGCTCTATATTTTAGCTCCAGAGCAGCCACCAATTCATCGATAAACGCTTCAAACAGGGAAACATGTGCTGCACAATAGTTTTTGCTAAGTTATATTATAGAGCCCGGTAACTCGGGCTCTATATATTTTTAGTTGCGGAATCTAATAAGCCCAATGTTGTTAGCAAATCAGATGGTTCAATTAGCTTAACCAATATAAGCTTACCAATTGTTTTTAGTTTGGTTCACTTCAGAAAATTGGCATAAAAGTTCGGATATAAATTTATGCTTGCGAAAAAGTTTTATTAGATCCTAATACTAATCTATTCGATTGTGCACTGATCGTTTGATAAGATGTTTTTGTGGCCAACATACCTGACATTCAAGAAATTGAACGGTATCATCATAAATACTCTCCAAACGACAAAGTCTATGACCTCGTTTATGGTCACTGTAAAATAGTAACCGAGATAGCGTTGTGGTGTGCTGGAAACCTAAAAAACGAAAATGTTAACGCTAAGTTATTAGAGGCCGCCGGTTTATTGCATGACATAGGAAGCTATGCTTTTTTTGATAATGAAGGAAGAGTCCTTAATAAGCGTCTATATCCTCAGCATGCAATACTCGGAGCGAAGATCCTGGCAGATGAAGGCATAGATGAACGCGTTACTGAGTTAATCGCTTCACATGTACTGCTAGGATTAACAAAACAAGAGATTATCGATACCCCATGGTATTTGCCTGAACGTGATTATGAACCACAAACTATTGAGGGCGAAATACTCTGTTATGCTGACCGATTCCATTCGAAACATCCAACCTTTAATGCCTATGAGACTTTCCTTCAAAGATTAAAACGAAGCTTCCCATTGCAGGCAAAAAAGTTTGAAAACTGGTCGGAGCGATTCGGCATACCTGACGTGCCAGGACTAGCAAATAAATATGGACAACCGGTTAGATAACAAAACTATATTTCCGAAACGACTTTATTAGCGATTTGCTTATAATCCAGGTGGTTTAGGATAACGTTGATATTGACTTCAGTTTCGTCCGCGATTTTAACACTTGATCCGGTAGCGTAAAGGTTAAACAAGATCGCACCTGTTTATTAAGTTCGTTTCTACTCGGCTCTTTTGTTAAGATTAGGGTGTGGAATATGCAGTAAAAATAAAAAATCTATCCGTTACTCTGGGAAAGAATGTCAAGGCGCTTAACAACATCAATCTTGAATTGCCAGCCGGCAAAACCATCGGCTTTATTGGCCCATCGGGAGCTGGAAAAACCACATTGATACGTGGGATAGTTGGTAGCTTGAGAATCAGCTCAGGAGAGATAGAAGTATTTGGTCTACCTGCCGGATCGGTAACCTTGAGGAAACAAGTTAGCTATATGACCCAGGAACTATCCGTTTATCCAGATCTGACTGTAAAAGAGAACCTAAAGTACTTTATTACCATGGTTGGTCTTCGTGGTAAAGCGGCAGAAGATATGTTAAGTAAGGTTCTTGGATTAGTGGATATGGCCAACAAGTCCGATAGCCTGGTAAGCGACCTTTCAAGTGGCCAAAAACAAAGAGTATCTCTATCCGTGGCTCTCATCGGCTCACCAAAACTAATGGTCTTAGATGAACCAACCGTCGGGCTAGACCCGGTGCTTCGGCAAAAGAGCCGAGT
>JAJZOE010000042.1 GCA_021829145.1 bacterium
AAAAGAATTTGATTTTCTTTAATTAAATACAGTAAAGTTAATTGTTTCATAACTAGTAATTATACTTCCTTGCAATTTATTAAAAAATGATTAGCTATTAAATAAATAATATATAAAAAGTATAATGTATATAACTTGCACCCGTAGCTCAGCTGGATAGAGTGTTGGCTTGCGGAGCCAAAGGTCACAGGTTCGAATCCTGTCGGGTGTACCATCAAGGCTTTTCTAGCAACAACCTCTGTTTCTGTGGTCCTAAACATTTAACAATTTTACTGACGTAGGGCATTTACTACTTTAAATTGGTTCGAATCCTGTTAGGCCAATTCCTCAAACAATGTATATCTGTTCCTTTTCTAATGATATTATTATGTAATGTCTAAGATAATAATAATTACGGGTCCATCCGGTGCTGGCAAGAGTACAATAGCTAAAAAGTTAGCCGAAACCCTAGATGGTACATGGGCTTTAATAAGTCAAGATGATACCAGAGAATTGATTAAAGCCGGTTATAAAGATGCTGATATTGAATGGACTGATGAAACCAGAAAACAATGGGAAGTTTCAATTTACATCTGCTGCGATATGGTTAGGCGTTACTATGAAGCTAATATTAACTGTGTCGTAGAATTATTTGCTCCACCGACAGAGTTTGAAAAATGGAAGCAGCAACTTAAAGACATTTTCTACGAGCTATTCGTATTGCTACCAGATGTTGAAAAAACAGTCTATAGAAATGCTAACCGTGAGTTGTCCATGAAGGAAGAAAAAATCAGAGAAAACTATGAGTGGTTCACGCAGTGGAAGCCTAATGAAGCTACCATAATTGATACTACTAAACACTCAGCCGAGGAGTCAGCCGCAGAGATAAAGAGAAATATTAGCCATGCCAACAAAACATAGGTTCCATGGCGACCCTACACGGTTTGGAGTAGTTACTAAAGTAATCAACGACAAATACGGCAAAAACATACACTACATAGCTGATGTTGCCGGCGGACAAGGTATGCTGGCTAGGCAACTGAATAAGTCTGGGTATGAAGCAGAAGTTATTGACCCCAGGGGCTGGACTTTAGTCGGAGTGCCAAACCGTAAGGAAGAGTATACATCTGATATGGCGGATTACTATGACCTGGCGTCAACCTCCCCTAATTTTAGACACCTTGTCTCTACTGCGAGAGGCTAGTAGCGTAAGCTACTGGACTCATTTTCAAACCTGTTCGAATCCTGTTAGCGCCTTTTGCTACTTAAATAGTAGGTCATTGGCTGCAACCATAGATTCAGCTATAAAAAGCTGTAAAGGCATCACGTTATCTTGAGTCTGTGCAAGCTCTAAATACTTATAGTATGCCTGCCTTCTCTCTTTCAGCACCAAAGGTGGCACAATACCTCTTTGTAAGGCTTGGGCAAGCATTAGTAATCGGCCCACTCTTCCGTTACCATCACTAAATGGATGTATCTTCTCAAAAATAGCATGAGTTTCAGATAATTTTTCTGTGACTTCTTCTTTAGCCTTAGCATTAATTTTCGTAAGCAGCTCATACACTAATTCAGGCACTTTTAGATGATTGGCAACCGTAACATGCGCACCCATTATGCGAACTGAATGGTTTCTGTACAGTCCTGCATTTTCTATAATGCCGTTCATGAGCCTGAGGTGTAGCCCTTTTATTAAACCCTCATCAATTACAAAACTCTTGCTTTGTAACGCACCCAGTAGCCAAACTAGTGCGGCTTTGTGATTCCTGGCCTCAGCTTGCTCAATTTGCGTTCTGTTAGTTAGGGTTCTGTTTTCGAAAAGAACCTCTCTTGTGTCATCAAGCGTCATGGTACTGCCCTCTATGACATTTGTATGATAGGTCAAGTAGAGTATGAGCCTGTCAAGCACCTCCTTGTTTTCAGTGATTTGAGCAAGCTTAATGTTAAGATGCTCTATTTTCTTTTTCAGCTCTTCAAGATAGCCTACATCTAAATTGTCGTCACCCAGCACATCAAAGTACAGAATACGTATAGATTCAAGCGCCCTCTTACGAGGCTTAGACTTGGCGTTAACCCATGAGTTGAGAGTTACAAACGAAACACCTAATTGTTTGGCAAGCTCTTCCTGCGTCCACCCACTTGCATCCAATATAGCCTTTAGTTGCTTAGAATAGTTCATAACTTTATAAGTATATTAAAACTTTATAAAGTTTGTCAATAGGTTTTCTGTGAACTGGGTCACGTGGTTCTGATCCAGCACGGTAGTTACTGTGCTAGACTTGGCAGAGGTGATACCTCAAATGTCTCGTGCCAGCGCAGTAGTTCGCTCTTGAGGCGGTTCCAAGCGGAAACTGGAAGGTGTACCACACAGGAATTAAGTTTCTAATACAGATTCATATACATTCTAAAGCTCGGGGACTTTTAAACGCAGTGGTCATAAACAGATTGGTTTTTAGTTATAATCCTGCTTGCCTGAACACTTTGCCTAGTAGTAATGTATAACTAGTTTTCATTACCTTTTGCATTTAGTAAAATTCTTTGCTATAGTAATGGATATGAAAGATACAATTACTATTACCAGTAAAGGGCAGACAACAATACCAGCGCCAGTCAGACGTAAATTAGGACTAGATAAAGGTGGTGGTGTACTCCAGATTAATTTTAACGAAAATAAAAATGAACTTGTAATATCTAAGGCTATTAGTATAGATGAGCTGAGCAAGAAGTTAACGGGATATATTAAACCTGGTGTCAAGCCTCTCGTTGATGCAGATGCATTTTACCAAGCCAACAGGACTAGATAAGCCATGGCTAACTATAGTGGCTCATTTGACACTAACGTTTTATTGCGTTTATTACTTAATGACATACCCGAGCAACATACTGCCACAAAGAAGCTATTGAGCCAAGCTACGAATCAATTTGCTATTGCCGATACGGCAATAATTGAGTTGGTGTTTGTCCTAGACCGTTACTACGGTCTTAGTCGTTTAGAGATTACAGAAGCCGTAGAGGGACTTATGAATTTAAAAGAAATAAACTGTAATAGAGCGCTTTTCAAGAGGGCTATACTTATTTATGTTAAGCACAGTGGTTTATCTTTTGAGGATTGTTGCCTATCAGTATATGCTCAGCTTAACAGCGCAGAGCCTTTATGGACGTTTGATAAAAAACTAGCCAATCAAGCACCGAACACTAAGTTGGTTTCAGTATAGCTTTCTGCAATTAAGTTTCTGACTTCTCGGACTGCGGTGTACTAAACTATTAAAGATTTCAAATATATTTCTATACAATCCGCTT